>NZ_NCKP01000008.1:0-80945 GCF_002282795.1 Thiomonas sp. 13-64-67 | reverse complement strand
CGATCTGGAAAAGCGAGCGCTTCTGCAGGTCGCGGCCAGCTATTTGGTCAAGGTGGACTACGTGAGACGCCTGACGCTGGAGGGGGCGTATCGAACCTTTGGGAGGGGGGAGGTGTCAGTAGCGACCATCAGGCGTCAGCCAGACGTCCCTGATTTACTCAATTCCACGAACAGCCAGGGCGGGTAAGTAGGGGCGTGAGCAAATTGCTCAGCATGCCTTGCCATTTTGGTGGCGCACTCGCCTCTGCGCAGGCGCAAAGAAAGGCACCACAGGACGCCCCCTTCTTAGCGATCATGCGGGGCGGCCATCGAATGTTGTAGCCCGCCGCGCACAGGACTGCATGCATCCGGTCACCCTGTTCGCCATTGAGGTGAAAGCGCCGCATGCGATGATCGGCTCGATGGCTGGGCACCCCCTGAGCCGCTTTCTCTCTGGCACACTTCTCCAGCGCACCGATGCGCCTGACTTACCGCGGTGCACGATGTGCACGGTCGGGTTATCCGCATCCACGCCCCGGTAGCACCGGATCCACAAACGCAGTCGCGGGCCTCGTGGCGCTGTCCTGCATGAGGATGGTTACCTACTCCAGCCACTCGTTAAGCGTATGGCCGTCGTAAAGGTTGCATTGCTATGACTGACCGATGGCCCTGCTCTCCGAGCTGTTGACGCACAAGGAATATGAAAAATTTTGTAACAGAGATGTGTTGATTTTGAACGCTACTAGACATATCTATTATCCGTTGGTGGCGCTTATAAGCCCATAAAAGACTTTATTAGATAAATCTACACATGATTTTTGTGGGATTTTTTGCGGGTTTACGTAGGAACATGAACGCGCTTGAATGCGCCCATTGATTGACCAAGACACTTGAGCGATGGAGATAACAAACCGTTCTTTTGTGCAGTCAATGAAAGAGTGAATTTCATATCAAATTTTTAGGATACAAATATGATTGTAAACAATTTTCCTTATGCAAGACTGCCCGAATCGGTACAGCACGTGGTGTCCGAAGTGCAAGCGCAAACTCAGGCGCCTCCCGATCTAGTCTGCTTGGTGGCGCTTGGCGTCGTATCACTCGCAGCGCAATATTCAGTTGACGTGGAAGGCGGGGATGGCAGCACCACTGCCGTGGCACTGAATATCTTTGTGGCCGCTGACTCTGGCGAGCGCAAGACGACGGTATTCAAGCGCCTACTGAAGTCGGTAACCGAGTTTGAGGCGACCAAGCGTGAGCAAGGTCGTGAGCATGTCTCGCGCCACAAGGCACTGCACGACGCCTGGACCGCGCAGGTCGCCGGACTCAAGAGACGCATCACTAAGGAGTATGCCGAAGATGGGGCGTCGTGTTCAGACGTTGCTGTTGCTGAGCTGGTCGAACTGACCGCAAATGAGCCGGTCCCGCCGATTCTTTGCGCGCTGCTATTCCAGAGCGTCACTCCTACGGCGTTGAGCAGGTCATTAGCGACGCGCTATCCAAGTGCGGGCATTTTTTCTTCCGAAGCGACAGATATTCTGAACGGCGACACGTTCCGTCTGCTGGGCCATCACAATTCCAACTGGGATGGACAAACGCCATCGCGAGAGACGATGGACGATCGCATCGTTGCACGCTGGGTGACCCGAACGACCATGCTCCTAATGCTTCAGCGTAGTGAACTATATCGCTTCGTTCAGAAGCGCGGCGAGATGGCCCGCAACAGCGGATTTTTTGCGCGCGCGCTGATCGGCGAGCCAAGCTCAACAATTGGCACGCGCTACGTCGGTCTCGAGAAAATGAGGATCGCCCCAGCGGAGGTATTTCATGCGCGCGTACGGGAACTTCTAGAATTGGCGCACAAGCGCATCGAGGGTGATTGCCAGCGTGATTTAATGCGACCAGATGACACAGCCCGCGTGCGCTGGATAAATTTTTACAATCTCATCGAATCACGCAGTGGATCGGTAGGCGACCTCGCCAGTGTGCGGGAATTCGCCTCCAAGATTGGCGAGCAAGCCCTGCGGATCGCCGCAGTGCTGCAATTTTTCGACACGCGCGCCTTGGTCATTGACGAGGCACACATGCAGGCGGGCATCGATATTGCCGACTATTTCCTGCGCGAGCATTTTCGGTTATTTGCACCGCGGCCAGAGCCGTTCGTGCCAGACCCGCAGATTCTGCTCAATCACCTCTTTCGGTGGCATCAACTGCGCGGGGAGACGATGTGGTCCCTGCGAAAGATCGAATCCTGCGCCCCTGGAAAACTAAGGGGTCAGCACGGCCGTACCCGCATCGCCTTGAATTGGCTTGTCACAAATAACCAGTTGCTGATGCACCCGCAGAATTCTGGCGGCCCTTTTTTCGGTCTAAATCTGAACCCCGCGGGATCATCAATGCCATTTCAACAGATGCCGTTGCCGCAGTACTCGCAAATGATGGCCACAACTCCAGCGATGGTGTGAGCCCGAACGACGAAGACCGAGCAATCCTGATCGAACGGGTTTGAACAATGGAAAGAGCTCCGTGAGAGGATCTGGAGCGCGTACCCGTAGGGGTGGCGATTTGGCAGAGGGCTAATTGAGGCGTCCCAACGCTTTTCTTAGCCCTTTTTTCTTTGCGCGCTTATGCCCCATGCATGAGGGAAGCGAATTGCGAGGATCGATCAGCGGCGCATGAGGACGTCCAGGTGTTGACACTGGCAGGATTGGCGATCCATCCCGATTCGGCTATCAAGGCTGCGGTTTGCCCGAGCATGCAAGTCATCTCCCGGGCGTGCTGAAGCCGTCCGCTTCACAGCCCACCGCCGATTACGATCGAGCGGAATCTGATACTTCCGTACCGCACTGCTTGCGATTCTGCGCACGCTGCGTTTTTCGCAACAGACGCAGAGCAGCATGGAACTACACCCGCGCTGCGAAGCGATGTGAACGCTCATCCAAAGAAAGACTGGCTAGGTCGCAGCAGAAGCCCCGGGGGAGCAGACCGTTTGCGAGCGAAGCGATTTCACTGGCAGTGGGACCGTCCTCCCCACCTCCAAGTACGCGAGAGGCACGCAGACTCCCTACGTGCTCCCCGCCGCTGATGGCGCGTCTCGATGGCAGATTGAAAAGAACTATGCAGGCCGCGTCGGTTTGGCAAGAAGGCCTCCCAGCGTACCTGTCTAGTGGCCAGAAAGTCGATGATGGCCACGATGTGATCTTGCCAACTCGTGCTCCCAGCATTCCGCCAATGCGCGCATGGGAGAACTTCAGCACGCACAAACTCTGGCGGAATGGGGGAAGTAGCGCCAAAATTTACCTCGTGCGTAACGGGCCGGCCAGAACGCCAATTTTATCTATCCTTCAGGAGAACCATCATGCTGGAAAACAAACCAATCTACGCCCGGCTGCCGATTTTGCTCCAGACTTTCGGCCTTAAGCGCTCGACCGTCTATTTCTGGATTCGCAAAGGAAACTTTCCCCCGCCGTACAAGGTCGGCGACCGATGCTCGCTTTGGGACATCGCTGAGGTCGAAGAATATTTGAGGAGACGCGGAGGCGGCGGGCATTCGCCTGAGGGGGCAGTTCATGGGCTGAAACCCGGAAAATCGCGAGTCATCGATGCTTGAAACCCCAGAATATCGAGAGCAAAATTCTCTCTCCCAGCAGGCCTGGGTTTCAACGTCGATTGCCATACTGTCGCCTCTCGGCGCTAGTTGCGTGTATGTAATCAAGGCCGCGAGGTCAGTGAGTCGCTAACCATGAAACCATCAATTCCGAACAACCCTGCCGTCGTTGCCAGGCGTATGCGCCTAGACGAAAATGTGGAAAAATGTCTTTTCATAGTTAAGCAATATACCGAAGATCCAAAAAAAAATCAACGAGAACTTGACTGGGATACGATCAAGAAATATATGGATGCCAAACAAGAAATGATCGATGAACTTCAACTTGAAGATGTTTCGACAAGAGACATTGTTTGCAGGTTGCTTGAAGTGGGGTGCCGGTATTTGCGGCTAGAAATGGAAAAAGGTGACGGAACAGGGGAGAAAACATTCCAGCAGAAACTCGTCGAGCAAACTTACGAGAACTACCTCCCATCGTCGCTTCACGACAATGAATTTTATCAAGAGTTCATGTCGCGACAGGTCCGACTTGGCAACCCAACAGAAACCGCTCCGCAGCTGGTTATGTGGTGGCTTCGCGAACTACACGTGGCCGAGCTAAAGTCGAATCCAGTTGAAACACGCTTATTTGCGCTTATGAATGCCTGCTTTTTTACGGGGCAGATCCAATATGCCTGCCGTTTTGCGGATAGCTTTGAAAAGGATGAAAAGGGGAATCCCCTAAATCTGCAGGCAGTCGCCGCAAGAGCAAGGCATGCGAAATCGAAGGATCACGAATTCGAAATTGTTCGCGATGAGCTTCGCAAGCTAGGAGAAATGTCTGTATTCACAGCTAGTAACCGGGCAAGTAAAGCGCAAGTGGCAAGAAAAATTTCAAAAATGGTCTTGTCACGATTACATGAAATTGAAATACGCCGTGACTACTCGATCTTGCGAGTTAATGAAATTTCCAAGGCTGATTTACCAGCGAAAAAACACGGGTCCACTAAAACTTTAGAGGATTATGAGAAACGCCTCGCGGGTAAATTCTACAAGGATAAATTCTCCAGCCTATATAAAGAATACATCGCAACGGCATTTCCGGCTAAGCCACCGTCGTAGGGGTTCAGAACCCATAGTTTGGGACTACTCGCACACAACGACGTCCCAAACGGGGGGTGAAACGTAGGGCAGGTTGGGCTGCATCCGGTTCCAAGAGCACTGACCTAAGGAGCCATTCTGAACAATTTGTCCTTCAGTGACCCGCTGGCCTTCCTGTGGCCGATGCTCTACTTGATGGCGCTGCGCAGCTTGATCATCGCGTGCAGCGTCCGGGTCAGTCCGCGCTTCTGTCCCGAGCGCAGGATGCACACCTTATCGATCTCGACGCCACGGTAGCCCTTGTCGACGACGGCGATCTTCGACTGGGCATCAGAGAGGATGCCCACATGCTCCAGGGTCTCGGCTAGGGTGTGGCCGTCGTAAGGATTGCCGAGCATTGAGCTCACCCGAGTTCGACAGTTTGCGAGCAAAGACCGGTGAAATCACTCACCACGGTCTAAACGGAACAAGTGGCTAGCGGCTTTTTTGGCGAAGTGGCTGTGGTGGCACTTTTTCCCACATTGTGGTGCGCAGCGCTTGCCATTGGCACGAAAAACAGAAAAAAGTGAGCATTCTTGCGGGATGCAGGGGCGACTGTTTATGGAACACACACTATCCGCTCGTACCTATATCAGCTTGCTCAAGCAACCAGACTTCAATCTTTTCATGCCAGACCCTTAATAAGTCCAGAGGTCTTCGCCTGTAATGCTTTTCCGCAATCGCCGACGGCTTATGACCTTGAATCTGCGCGACCACTCCAACCGGCACCTCGACCCATTCCGATAACGTACCAAAGGATCGTCGAAGACCGTGCAATGTGAGGTGCGGCAGTTGGGCGGCGCTCAGTGCCTTGGTGTGCGCCGCTCTTGGCTCCACAAGCCGTCCGTCTGCCGACGTTTTACTCGAGAACACCCACGGTGACGGTGACCACGCCTTGCCCTGATCTTCCAGCAGCTGAACTCTGCGGCGGGTAGGTGGCGTTTCACTGCGCCTTTTCAGATCAAGCAGCAACTCGCATAAATAGGGCGTAAGAGGAATTGTTCTACCGCCCGCGCCTTCGACTTTGTCATCCAGCGTAATGCTGCGCCAACGAAAATCGACATCGGCCCAGCGCAAGCCAGCAAGTTCCTCGCGGCGAGCACCCGTGATGAGCAAACCTTGCAAGTACGCGCTGATAACTGGGTTTGAAATTGATCGAACCGCCCGAAACCACGCCGCAAGTTGCTCTCGCTGCAGGCAATCCGTCTTCGCCTTGGTCCGCGGCAAGCGTTCCCGAATACGCCGATTGCTGCAAATGCCCGCAAGAGCCACGTTTGCAAATTGTTCCTGCTCTTGACACCACGTGATGAATGCGCGCAGCAAGGCGAAGGCCAGCCGTGCCCGGGTCGGACGCTTGACTGTCTCGTGAGCCAACCACTCGTCCACCACCGGAATGGTCAGATCCGCCATTCGCATCGGCATGAAGGTAGCGAGAGGCCCTGGGATCGTTTCACGTACACCCCTTTTTGCACTACGCCCCCCAGCATCCGCCAAGCGGACATGATCAATGTAGTGCCGTTCCGACCACTTGGATTTTCGGGCTTCCAAGTATGCGTCCCAGGCTTCTTTGACCACAAGTGTCTGACGACGCATTTGTGCTCGCGCCACCTCATGCGCTTCGGCCTGCCGTGCTCGTATATCCCGTGGATCTTGGCCCGCATCAATTAACGTCTTGAGCCTTGCCGCCTCCGTTCGCGCGCTCCCCAGATCCCAAGCTCGTGCATCTCCGATCGTGACCCTGATGGTCTTTCTGAAAAGACGAGATTCGAAAACATAGGCGCGAGCTCCAGAGGCGGTCACCCGCAAGCCAAGCCCAGGCGACTTTGCATCCCAAAGGATCGACTGCTGCTTACCCACCTCACAGGTCGCACTCTCAATTCGCGCGGCGGTCAAATTTAGCTTCGCCATTTTTTATCCCCGAGATGCCAATCAGCACTTCATGTAGGCGCCATGTAGGCACCATGTAGGCACCATGTAGGCAAAATAGGTGAAAATCTATCCATATCGATCCATGAAAAAATCCGCAGATCAGTCGTTTTCTCCTTTATTTATAATACCTTAGGTTGCCTACATGAATGTCAATCCACATCCTTCCAGGTACATATAGTCGGATTGAAAAAACGCTGCGCTAAGGTTTAGCGTTTGGCGCCGCGGCTGTAAAACACCACGCTGTCCTTGAAAGGCTGGCTGTGCAAGCCGTGGGCGAGCCCGCTGGCCTGCCAGCTTTGCAGCCGCTTGCGCGACACCCAGATGGCTACGGGCTTGCCCTCGGCCCGGGCCTTCAGCAGCGCGTTTTCGTTCACGCAAGTGTTCTGCCGCCTGTCGTCCCGGCAGCCGAACCACAGGTCTTCGCTGGTGCTGTCGATCACGAACAAGTGGGGGACGCCGTAGAACAAAAGCGATGCATCATGATCCTCGAAGGTTTGCCAGGAGAACCACACGGTGTCTGCGGGCAAGAGTCGATGCATGACCTCGGCGACCTGTTTCTGCGAGATCTCGGCCGTTTTAGCGACAGCGAGCTGTGCAGAGAAATCCACCATGATCACCGCGCTCAGGCTGAAGACCGCCAGACCGAGGGCCAGCCTGCGCGACCACAGCAGCGCGCCGCCGATGAACGCCGCCAGCGCAACTCCGATGACCAGCGCGGGCAGCCAGCCGAATTGCGCTGCGGGCAGGCCAGAGCGCAGCAATTCGGCATGAAGCGGCGGCGTGAATGTCAACGCCCAGAGGCCCAGCGCGGCCATGCCGAACAGCAGCGCCCCCAGCCCAAGCCGACGCTGCAAGGCGGCGCTGTCGTCACCGGCACATAGGGCCGCCTGCAGCCGCACACCCAGCCACCAGGCGACCAAGGGCACCACGGGCAGGAGGTAATACGCTCCCTTGTCGCTCGCAGAGCTAAAGAAAACGGTGAGGATGATTGCGGTGTTGCGCGTCCAGCGCGCTGACGCGGTGGCCGTATCGTCGCCGTGCAAGCGGGGCGCAAACGCGGCGAGCACGGCGCCGTAGTACCACCAAGGCCCATGATGAAAATCATCCGGAATGCGGGTGCCCAGAAACCGGCCGATGGTTTCGTTGACAAAGAAAAACCAGCCAAAACCCGGCAGAATGCGCAGCGCAGCCAGATGCCAGGGGGCCGCAACCAGTACGAAAAGGGCGATGGCCCAAGGATCGAGATAGAACTTCAGCAGTTCGCGGCGCTTCCATGCGCCGGGGGCCGCCAGCAGTTGCACCAGGGCGACCAGGCCGAGCAACAGCAGCGCCTCCGGGCCTTTGGTCAGCGTGGCGAGCGCCACCGCAACAGCGGCGGCACGCAGCCAGACCCGCTGCCGGCGCTCCACCGCAAGCACCAGCAGAGCCAGGGCGGCCAGCCAGAAAAACACCATCAGCGGATCGAACAAGATGTTGCGGGCGATCAGCACATAGCCCAATGCCGTGCCGGTGACCAGCGCGGCGAACCGGCCCGCAAGCGGCGCGGACACCGTTCGGCCCAACACGATGCACCCGAGCACCGTCAGCCACGCGGCCAGGGCGTCGGGCAGCCGCGCCTGCCAGGCCCCGGCGCCGAAGGCCTTGAAGCTCAGCGCCATCAACCAATAGAGCAGCGGCGGCTTTTCGATGTAGGGAACGCCGTCGAGATGGGGGATGATCCACGATCCGCCATGCGCCATCGCCAGGGCAATGCTGGCGTAGAGCGCCTCGTTGGTGTCGCGGATGGGGGCGGCCCCCAGACGCCAGAACAGGCTCGCCGCTGCAATCAGCAGCACAAGGCCATCAACCAGAAGACTGGTTCGCCACTGCGCATCGGCCCGCGCCGCGATCCACCCAGGCTTGTGAGCAGTTGTTGCTGCGGCTTGTGGGGTTGAGCAATGCAGGGAGGTGCTATGACGCATGAAAAGCGAATTGCGAATGGAGTGTGGCAAAGAGTTTGGCAAATGGGCCTATGACCGCCAGGAGCCTGTCGGGCGTGCAAGCGCCACATTTTCGTGAAGACATGCGCTCGTGAAAATGAAAAGCGGATGACGATTTCGTCATCCGCATTGCCCCCCCCCGGGGGGAGCGAGATGTGGACGCCCACAGAGCGATGGCAGGCGCTGCCCGGGTACGCGCTCGTCTCAGTCGCCGCCGCGGTCGTCTTCTCCATGGTGACGATCCCAATGCCTGTGATCGCGCCTTTCGCCGCGGTATTGGGGTACGGGGGCGTAATAGGGCGGCGGTGCGGCGTAATAGACCGGAGCCGGGACATATTGCACCGGTGGCGCCACATAGACCGGCTGCGGCGCCACCGGGTAGGCGTTGCCGACGTTGGCGATCAGCCCCGGCACGCCGATGGCCAGTGACCAGAGTGGGGAGTCATCCGCACGCGCGGCGGGAAGCGCGACGACAGTGCTCAGCGCGACTGCCGCCAGGGTTTTTGCGAACAAATGAGGCAAGCGGGGGTGGGAGTTGGTGGTTTGCATGATGGGATGAACGGTTCGGGTTGGAAACGGGTTGACGGGCAGATGGATATTTCGCGTGAAGGCGCGGTGGAGGACATGTCGGGCGTCATAGCGTCGACCGCACGGCGGTTGGCTGCCCCCAGAAAAACCCCTGTCCCCAATGCACGCCGAGGTCGCGCAGCCACTGCAGCGCCGCCTGGCTTTCCACGCCTTCGGCGATGGTGATGAGGTTCAGGTCTTGCGCAAGCTGGAGCAGGTAGCGCATCACCTGCTCGCCCTTGGCCGTGCGCAGGCCCGTCTGCACCAGGCTTCGGTCCAGTTTGAGATAGCGGATAGGCAGGGCCAGCAGATAGGGGAAGGCACTGTGATTGGTGCCGAAATCGTCGAGCGCCAGTTCAAAGCCCAGATCGAGCAAGGGCTCGAGGTTCGCAAGCAGGCGGGCCGGATCGGTGTCGAGATTGCGCTCGGTGATTTCCAGCACCCAGGGTGTCTGGCTTGTATCGGCGCCGCTCTGCTTCTGCCGCCAGTGCTGGTGCTGCTGCGCGAGTTTGTCCATGCAGGACGGCTCTGCCAGGAACGCGCTGGAGCAGTTGAGGAACAATTTCCCCGAGGCTGCCGCGAACGGTACGGGCTGAGAGGCGGCGGCCATGGCTTGCGCGGTGATGACAGCGTCGATGCGCGGCTCGATGCCTAATTTGGCGGCCGTGCCGATGAACGCCTCCGCCGTCACCACCCGGCCCTGCGGGGTCAGCAGACGCGCCAGCGCCTCCTGGCCCATCGTCTGCAGATCGTCCAGACGCAGGATGGGTTGATAGGCCACGCGCAGTCGCTGCTCCTGCAAGGCCAGCCGCAGTTGGGCGCGCGCAAAGGCGTCGCTGCCGCTGGCGGCGCCCAGCCGCTCCCGCACCCACTGGGCCTGTAGGAGGGAGTCTGCAGAAGACAAGGCCGACGGTGCGATGAACTCTGGCGCGCCCATGGTCAATGGTCCTGATGGGCGAAATTTTCCTGCAGCGTATCCAGCGGGTTCTCGTTCATCACAAACAGGCCGTTGGAAGCGGGCGCAGCGGTGCTGTAGATCATGTCCTTGGCACCCATGACGTAATACATCTGGCCGGTGAAGGTGCTGCTTTTTCCGGAGGGATTGGACTGGGTGATGGTGACGCTGGGGGCATTCAGGATGTAGGGCGTAGTGTTGGTGTTGTTGAGGGAAAAATTGCTGAAGCCCACGCTGGCGCCGGGCTTGAAATCGTCGTCGCTGTAGTCGTGTCCATTCCCGCTGGGTAGAGCCTGACTGAGATCAAGCCCTGCGGTCTGCGGCATGACGCAGGCGCCGAGCACCAGTCCCCCTACTGTGGCGCCTGTCCCCATGAGGCGCACGCCAAACATGCCGCTGTTGCTTCCACAATTCACTCCGCCGCTGCGCTGAGAACTGTATTGCGCGATTTGCGCCCAGCCCGGCTCACTGTTCTGCGGCACCAGCACCGCATCGAAGCGGGTGAGTACGCCGCCCGACTGGGTGCGGCCGCCCATGCGCAGGCCATAGCCGACGCTGGCGCTTGGGACGCTGGCGGTCGATGAAGCGCTGCTCGCAGGCACACTGGGGCTGGGCGCAGGCGTCGTGCCGCCGACGACAAAGCCGCTCGGCAGCAGCCCGGCCTTGCCGGCCAGCACATAGGTGTTGCCTTGGCCGTCATTCACCGTCAGGGTCATCAGATTGCCGACGATCACGCCGGTCACAGTGCCGCTGCCGTCCGCCGAGCTGAGATTCCCGTTGGCGTCCACGCTGACCAGGGTGTTAAAAATGCCAGGTGGCAGCGTGCTGGGCGGTGTGGGAATGGATGCGGCGGAAGCGGTGGAAGCCGGCGGGGTCGGCAGCATGGGCAGGGCGCTCATGCCCGATTGCGCCAACACGCCCTGCAGGCTGTAAGTGCCAGGAGCCACGGCAGGTGCGCCTTGCTCAAGCACGTCGCCGAGGTCAAGCTCAGGCGCCCAGCGTTCATCTGACGAGATGTACTGCATCAGCGACTTGAGGTTGCCGTCGCAACTCGGGCCGAGCGTGGTCGACGCCGAGTTCAGCGCACTGGCTGCGTTGTTGGACAGCCCCTGTTTGGCGATGTCATGCGCCATGTCTTCGGTGTCGTGATACTGCGCCGGGCGAGCGCAGTAGCCGTCGGCCACGGCCTTGATCGCGGCGGAAAGCGCGAGGATGTCATCGTGATGCTGGGACAGCAGCGCGGCATAGAGAGCGGGCGTGAGGTTGGCATAGCTGCCGCCCGAGGCGATATAGACCGCCAGCGCGGCGGTGGTCACCTGGCTGATGACCAGATTCGGCAGGTTGGCCGATGTGAGCGAGCCCGCGGCGAGCACGGCGCTGCTCGTGCCCAGATAGGCGGTGAGTACCACCTGGCCGTCCGGCGAGGTGGCATTGGCAAACAGCGGTACGGAGGTGTTCGGCAAAGTCGCCTGCACGGTGTAGTTGCCGCTGGCGTCTGCCGTGGCGGTGCCCACCACCACCGAGCCTGGCTGGCCCATGGGGGCAACCGTAGTGAACGTCACCGCCGCGTTGGCGATGGGCGCATCGATCACGGCGCCTTTGAGCGTGGTGTTGGCTGCGACCGGGTTGATCTGGGCCGTGCCGCCGCCGCCCCCTCCGCAGGCGCTCAGGCTGAGCGCCAGGGCGGCTGCGATGGGCAAGAGTTTTCGGGTAGAACGTGAGCGGGGTTGCGAGGGCTGCATGAGGATCTCCAAGAATGGGTCGGTGGCGCGCCGCATGACGATGCGTGCCGGAATAATAGATGGGAAAAAATAACATGCAATAAAAATCTTGCATTAAACTTCGATCAACGCCCTCAAACATCTTCACGCACCTCGATCAAACCTCATGGGACGCCCCCCGCGCCGTCTGCCTTGCCCTCCTCCGCCAGAGCATCCAATGCCTGCGTCGGAGGATGTGTTGCGGGCGCTCGCGCAAGTCATGGCGCCGCTGGCGCGCCTGCTGCTGGCCAGTGGCCTGGACTACACCCGTCTCGCCGCGGAACTCAAACCCCTGTTTATCGAGCAGGCCAGGCTGGAGCTGCTGCGCTCCGGGCAGAAAGACACCGATTCGGCCATCAGTTTGCTCAGCGGCGTGCACCGCAAAGATGTGCGCGAATGGCGCATGAATGGGCTGAGCGGCCGCATCGCGCAGGAGATGTCGATCAGTTCGCAGGTGTTCGCCCGCTGGGTGCAAGACCCTCTTTATCGCGACCGGCGCAAACGCCCCAAGCCTTTGCCGCGTCTGGGGCCGGCGCCGTCTTTTGACAGCCTGGCGCGCAGCGTCACGCAGGACATCCATCCCTTTACCGCATTGACCGATCTGCTGCGCCTCGGGCTGGTGACAGTCAAGACCGTGAAGGGGCAGGAATGGATCGTGCCGCACCGCGAGGGCTTTGTGCCGCCGCCGGGATCGCGTGATTTGCTCGATCTTTTCGGCGCCAATCTGTCGGACCATGCGGCGGCGGCCGTCGGAAACTTGCTGGGGCAGCCGCCCCAGCTCGAGCAAAGCGTGTTCGCCGAGGGCGTGACGCCCGAATCGTCCAGAGAACTGGGCGAGCTGGCGCGCAAGCTGTGGGCGCAGGCACGCGCCGAAATGATCACAGAGGCCACCCGGCGTTATGCGGCTGACCAAGGCCGCGCCGATGCCACCTGCCGCCTGCGTTTTGGCGCCTACTACTGGGCGGAGGATGTCTCGCAGCAGACGCCGCAGCCCGACCCCACGGCAACGGGAGACGACCGTGATGATGCATAAAAATCATTTGCGCAAACTGGGCGCGGTGGCGCTGGTTCTGCTGGCCGCCTTATTGGCTTCTTGTGGGGGCGGTGGCACGGTCGCCACGACGGGCGGCGTCGGCACGGGCGGCACGGGCATTTCCACCGGCACCGTCACCGGCTTCGGCAGTGTGGTGCTCGATGGCACCGCCTACAGCAGCGCCAGCCCGGTTTACTTCGCCGGCACCGATCAGGACGAAGAGGCGCAGACTTCCTCCACTTCGGTGAATCTGGGCGACCAGTTGCAGATTCGTCTCGACGCCCAGGGCCATCCGAGCAAAGTGGTCATCGATCCTGAGCTGATGGGGCCGGTCGCCAACCTGGGTGCAGGTGGCTTCACGGTCAATGGCGTGGCGGTTCGGGTGAACAGCAATGCAGCCGCCGGGCCGGTGACCTACTACACCGGGTTGAACGATTTTTCCAGTCTGCAGGGCGGCATGCAGGTGGAGGTACACGGCGCCTATGGCCAAAGTGCCAGCGGGCAGGGCTATATCCAGGCCACCCGCATCGAGCAGTTGCCCGCCAGCAATCCGGTGACGCGGCTGACCGGCGTGGTCAGCCATCTCAATGCGGCGAACGGCAGCTTCCAGATTGGCGCCACCCTGGTGCAGACGCAGGCTTCAACCCTGATCACGCCGTCGGGCATGGCGCTGGCGAATGGACAACTGGTGAATGTCTGGAGCAACACGGCACCTGCGGCCAATGGCGCGATTCAAGCAGGCGCGGTCAACGTGCGCACCCTGCGCGGCGTTTCCGGCCCGGCGCAGGTGGGCGGGCTGGTGGCGCAGTTGGCGGGCAGCCGCTTCCAGGTCGCGGGCATCCCGGTCGATGCCAGTGCGGCGAATCTCGCCAGCGCAGTGCAGAGCCTGAGTAATGGCGGGTATGTAGTGGTGCAGGGACAGGCCGATGCCTCCACCGGGGTGCTCACCGCCACATCTTTGCGCACCTACGCGAGCAGCCCCGCGCAGGTGGAATTGCGCGGCACCATCACCGGCTTTGTGAGCGCCAGCAATTTTCTGGTGCGCGGCGTGCCGGTGGATGCGTCTGCAGCGAATGTGGTGTTCACCGGCGGCACCGCCGCCTCGCTGCGAAACGGGGTGTTTGTGGACGTGGTCGGCCAAGTGGCGGGCAGCAGCGGCAATCTGGTGACGGCCAGCAGCGTGGCCGTGCTCAGCCAGGCGCCCGATGGCGGCACGGTGGACTATCAGGGCACGGTCAGCGCGGTGAATCTGGCCAGCGGCGTGTTCAGCCTGAGCGTGCAGGACGACGGAAAGACCCAGACTTTACCGGTCACGCTCGCCCCGAATGTGGTGTTCAGCCATGGGACGGTCGCGCAATTGATCGATGGGGCCAACGTGGAGATCGAAGCCACCAATACGGCGAGCGGGCTGCTGGCCTACAGCGTGTCGTTTCAGAAAGTGCAGGCCTCCTCTGGCTCCAGCGATGGGACGTCCTCGCCCGTGCTGGAGACCAAAGGCACGCTCTACAACCTCACGGCAAGCAGCTTTGAGATCAACGCCCTGACCATCCAGATCAACGGCGTCGTGCCCAAGAATGGAAAACTGGTCAACGGGGCGAAAGTTGATGTGAGCTTCATCCAATCCGGTAGTCTGAATCTGGCTCAGGAGATCAGTCTGGACGACTGAGAAAATGGGCCCAAAAAAACCCGGCGGCGCCGGGTTGGAATGAAGCGAGGGCTTTGTGCTGCCTGCTCGGGCGGGGTCGATCAGTCGGCGTTGGCGCCTTCGACACTGTTTTCAAGCACGGCGCCGGTCTGGGCGTCCACGCCCACTTCATGCTCGGTCTGCCCCACTTTGAGGTCGAAGGAATAGCGCAGGCCGCTGCCGCCCTTTTCCTTTTCGAGTTCCTGGTCGGTGATGGTGGCGCCAGGGAGGGCTTTGAGAGCGATGGCGCGCGCTTCATCCAGCGTCACCTTGGCTTCCTTGGTGTATTGCGAACCGTCCATGGCATAGGCGGAGCCAGCGGCGCCGGCCAGGCCAAGAGCCAGCGCGCTGGCGAACAGAAATGCGGTTTTGTTGCGTTGTTGCATGATCAAACTCCTTATGAACTCTTGCGAGCGAAACACCGCTGGATGCGGCGATCGCAAACCGTTTGCGATGGAAGGAGTGTCGTCTTCTGGAATGAGCGCACGCTTAGCAAAACGTCACGGTTTGATGACATCTGCACACAACTCGGCAGACGGCATCCGCATACAGTGCACGGTATGTTGACCCAACGATTAAAGAGAGGCGCGCCATGAAATCACCCGCTGAACGCCAGACTGTTGCCAGCGCAGAGGATGCGCCGTTGAATCTGCCCCGTCGCAAAGCGTTGTTGGCGCTGGGGGCGCTGGGCTTTGCGGTTGCCGGGCAGGCGCGCGGCGCTGGAATGGGCGGCATGGCGGGGATGCCTGGCATGGGAGGCATGGCGGGCATGGACATGGGGCAGTCACGGCCGACGGCTGCTGCGCCAGGAGTCGGCGTGTTCAGACGCGCCTTGCTCATTCCTCCGGAGCTTCATGGCCAGCCGCGCGACGGCGTGCTGCATTACGCCCTGCGTATGGCGCCGGGGCGCAGCATGCTGGTGGATGGTCTGCAGACCGCCACCTGGGGCTACAACGGTGCGGTGCTCGGCCCCACGCTGCGCGTGCCGCGCGGCAAAGCCGTGCAAATCGATCTGAACAACGCGCTGGACCAGTCCACCACCCTCCATTGGCATGGCGCGCATGTGCCGGGCGAGATGGATGGCGGGCCACAAAGTCTCATCGCGCCCGGCGGGCAACGCCGCGTGCGCTTCACCCTGCAGCAGCCCGCGGGCTCGCTCTGGTATCACCCCCACCCTGACACCCGTACCGGGCCACATGTCTATGCGGGCCTGGGCGGCCTGTTCCTGGTGGACGATTCTGCCGACCAACACCTGGGTCTGCCGCAGCAATACGGCGTGGACGATATTCCCCTCATCTTGCAGGACCGCCGTCTCGCTGCCGATGGCCGACTGCTTTACATGACCCGCATGATGGATCGCATGGGCATGAAGGGCGACCGCTTTCTGGTCAACGGTCGCGAGCAGCCGTACTGGAACGCGCCGGCACAGTGGGTGCGGCTGCGCCTGCTCAACGCGGCCAACGCCCGGGTGTTCAATCTGGCATTTGCCGATGGCCGCGTGTTTCATGTCGTCGCCACCGATGCTGGTTTGTTGCCGCGCCCGGTCCCGGTGCACAGCTTGTTGCTGGCGCCGAGCGAGCGCGCTGAAATCCTGGTGGACCTACGCGGCGATCAGGGCAAGCGCTTGGTATTGCGCAGCGATTCCGGCGCCGTGGTGCCGGATCTGAGCTCTATGCCGATGGATGCCGATTCCTTCGATCACCAAGGCTTCGAGCTGTTGGAGTTCAGAGTCGGCCCGCCTGCGGGTACCCCAGCACGGCTTCCTGCACGCATGGTGGATCTGCCCGTGTTGCGTGCCGACGCGCCAGTGCGCCGCTTCACCTTGCAGGGCATGTCGGGCAACATGATGGGCGGCGCAATGGGCGGTATGGAGGGTATGGGGAGTATGCGCAGTGGCTCGCAGGCGATGGATGCGAGCGAAGTCGGTCCTGGCGGCATGAGCCTGGGGGTTGGAGGGCAGAAGCTGTTTTCCATCAACCACCACCACATGGACATGGCCCGCATCGACCAGCGGCTGCGGCTGGGTTCCACCGAGATTTGGGAAGTCGCCAATCAAGGCCATATGGCGCATCCCTTCCACTATCACAGCACCTCGTTCCAGATTTTGAGCCGCAACGGCAGCCCACCGCCCGCGCACGAAGCCGGGTGGAAAGACACTGTGCTGGTGCGGCGAGGCGAAACCGTGCGGCTCATCGCCCACTTCAATCAACCGGCGGGTGATGCCCATCCCTTCATGTTCCATTGCCACATTCTGGAGCATGAAGACAACGGCATGATGGGCCAGTTCACCGTGACCTGATCTCAGCCGCCAAAGTAACCCGGCAGAATTTTCTCGTGCGTCGTCGGCGGGTTGTCGGCCAGCAGGCGTTTGTCGGTGGTGACGATGATCAGCCCGGCCATCGGGTCGCCGAAACCGTGCACGGTGGGGCGCTTTTTCGGCACGGTGCGGCCACCCGGCTCCTTCGCCAGTTCGGCGTGCACCGAGCAGTAATAGAACTGCAACCCCGGATGCTTGAACGCAATCGCGTAGGTGCTCACCGGGTGTCCTGGGCCGGGCGTGCCTTGCACGGCGCCATCGAAGCGGGTGCTGGTTTTGCCCGTCAGCGGGTTGTAGCCGATGATGGTGTGCGCGCCCGTGTCCTGATCGACGAACACCACCTTTTGCCCGGGGCGCACCACCACCACGTTTTCCAGAAACATGTTCGCGCCGTTCATGTGCACATAGACCGGCGTTGCCTGGGACGTTGCGGCGGTGGCGGCGAAGCTGCCGGGCGCCAGTAGCAGAGCGCCGGCTGACAGCAGCGCGCTTGCCGCGGCATTGCGCGCCCGAGCGCGCAGGGGGTTGGACGTGTGCAAGTTGATCTCCTTGGCGATGGCGGGTTGTGCAACAACCGGCGGCGACCACCGCTTCGTGCCGGTTGCAAACGAGGGATGAGTGTGAGCGGTAAGAGTCTTCATTCGGGCGCCTGGTTCCGGGGATGGGCCACGCCAAAACGCAGCGCCAGCGAGGGCAGCACGAACAGGTTGTAGAGCAAGCTGGTGAGCAGTCCGCCGAGCAGCGCCACCGCCATCGGCCCTTCGATTTCGCGCCCCGGCGCATGCAGGCCCAGCGACAGCGGCAGCACGCCTAGAGCGGTGACCAGGCTGGTCATCACGATGGCGGCCAAGCGGTCGGCCACGGCGCGCTGCAGGGTATCGGTGTTCCAGTCCAGACCCTGCTCGCGCTGCAATTGCGCGGCATGGGCAAAGATGAGGATGGCATTGCGCAGGCTGATGCCCATTAGCGCGAGCAGGGCGATCACCGCGCCGAGCGAGAGCACGCCGCCCCCCAGCCAGGCGGCGAACACGCCGCCCGCCCAAGCGGTGGGAACCGAGAGCAGCACCAGCAGGACCTGCCGCGTCGTGGTGGAAGCGGCCTGCAGCGGCGTGGCCGCATGCCCCTCCCGCGCATGAGGTCTGCGTCCCAACGCGATCGACAGCAGCAGGATCAATCCGGCCAGCACCCCGAGCACGTCCACACCCAGCCGCTGCAGCGTGGCGCTGCGCTGCGCCGCTTCGCCCTCGAATTGCAGGGTGACGCCTGGCGGCAGTTGCACCTGCCGGGCAATGGCCGCGCGGGCGCGCTGCACAAAGCCGGTGAGATTGGCCGATGTGGTGGAGGCCAGCACGGTCTGCTCTCGCTGCCCGCCCAGATGGCGGATGTCCGACGGGCCGCTGGCGGCGCTGATGCGCGCCAGTTGCGATAGTGGCACGAAGCCCAGCGTCGGCGTGCGAATCAGCAGATCGCCCAGTGCCTGCGGATTGCTACGGGCGCTGCGGTCCAGTACTACGCGCACCGGCACCGGCACCGCGCCGTGGAACACCGTGCCGGTGATGCTGCCAGCAAACGCGGTTTGGATGGTCTGCAGCACTGGCAGCGGCTGCAGCCCCCAGCGACGCAGCGCCTGCGCATCCAGGCTGATGTCGAGTTGCGGCACTCCGGGCGGTGCCTGCAACTGCACGCCGGTGGCCGTGGGCAGGCGGCTCAGCACGCTGGCCACTCGGGCGGCCACGGCATCGAGGGTGTGCAGATGATTGCCCAGCACGTGCACCACCAGCGGCGCACCCGCGCCGCTGGTCACGGTGTTGTCCATGCGCTCGGTGAGAAAGCTGTTGACGCGAAAGCTGGCCCCGGCAAAACCGCCGAGCACGCGCTCGATGGCGGCCAGCGCCTGAGCCGAATCTGCCCCTGGTTTGAGATTCACGTCGAGCGAACTGCTTTGCGTGCCGGAGGCGTCGGGCGAGAGCGTGGCGCGGCCGGTGTGCTGCGCGACCAAACGGACTTGGGGCAAGCGTTCGAGCGCCTGGGTCACGCGCGCACCTTCGTCCAGCGAAGCCTGGATGGAGGCGCCCGGCGCCAGCCGCATGTGCACGATGTATTGCCCTTCCTGTAGCGGCGGCAGAAAGCTGCCGCCCATGCCCCGCGCCAGCAGCGCCGCACCGCCAACGAGCAGAAGGGTGATGAGTGCCGCGGGCAGCCAGTGCGGCAGCAGACGGTGGAGCAGGGCGCCATAGCCACGTTGGGCGATGCGTACCGGGGCAGGCGTATGAAGCCGGTGATCGCGCCCGGCCAGCAGCAACGCGGACAGCGCTGGCGTGACCGTGAGCGCAACCGCAAGCGAGGCCAGCACCGACAGCGCATAAGCCTGCGCCAGCGGCGCGAACAAGCGGCCCGACAGCCCCGGCAGCAACAAGATCGGCACGATGACCAGCAGCACCGCTGCGGTGGCGTAAACCACCGCGCCGCGCACTTCCAGGCAGGCTCCGAGCACGACGCGCAACGACGGCTGCGGCTGTGCGGCTGCAGCGTTGGCGCGCAGTCGGCGCAGGATGTTCTCGACGTCGATCACCGCATCGTCCACCACCACGCCGATGGCGATCCCCAGGCCGCCCAGGGTCATCACATTGAGCGTCACACCCATCCACACCAGCACGGTGACCGCGGCCAGCAGCGACAGCGGAATGGCCAGCGAGGAGATCAGCGCCGCGCGCCAGTCCAGCAGCGTCAGCGCAATGACCAGCACCACCAGCAGCGCGCCCAGGACGAGCGAATCGCGCACATTGCGCATGGCGATGGTGATGAAGTCCGCCGGGCGGAACAGCTTGGCATGCAGCGCGATGCCCTGCGCCGCGAGCGCGGCCCGGTGCCGCTGCAACACCGCCTGCACGCCACGCGTCACCTGCAGAGTGTTGGCGCCGTAAGACTCCTGGATTTTGAGGATGACTGCGGGCTGGCCGCTGATACTGGCGCCGCCGATGGCGGGCAGCGAGGCATAGCCCACTTGCGCCACATCGCCCAGAGTGATGGCGCCGTCCGGCGTGGCGCGCAGCACGGTGTCGGCCAGCGCCTGCGGGGTGTCGGCCGCGCCATGGCTGACCAGCAGCACGCGTTGCTGCGGCGTGGGCATGAAGCCCGCGCCCAGCAGCCCCGTGGCGTGCTGGGTGGCCGCCTGCACTTGCTGCAGATCGAGATGAAAGCGCTGCAGCGCCTGCGGATCGACCCGCACCTGCAGCGCCCGCACCTGCTGGCTGAACACCAGCACATTGGCCACGCCGGGCACGGCCATGAGTTGCGGGCGAATATCCCATTGCGCGATGGATTGCAGATCCATCAGGCTCTTGCGGTGCGAAGTCAGCCCGGCCATCAATACCGTGCCCGTACTGGAGGTCAATGGAATCAGCCGCGGCGGCCCGACGCCCGCAGGCAGATGCACGCTGGCGAGGTGTTGCGCCACGCGCCAGCGGTCCTCCTGCAGCTGGGTATCGGCCTCGAAATACAGTTTCAGGATGGAAATGCCCGGCAGGCTTTTCGACGCCACCTGCTTCACCCCCAGCAACCCGCTGGACGCCGCCTCCAGCGGGTTGGTGACCAGCAGTTCCACCTGCTCGGGTGACAGACCGGTGGCCTCGGTCTGCACCTTCACCATCTTGGCGGCGAATTCGGGGAACACATCGGTACTCGCGGTGCGCGCGACGTTCACCGCCAGCGCGGCGAGCAAGACCGCCAGCGCCAGCACCACGCCACGGCGACGAATGCTCAAGGCGATGAGCGCGGCTTGCCAACCCGAGGTGCGAGCCATCAGTCGTCGTCTCCGCCAACCGCGGGCAGGGCGTGCGGTTTCGGTGGCGGCGTCAGCACTAGTCCGGCGCCGCGCGTCACCACATCCACCGCGCCCCAGCCCGGCTGCACATACCCGCCGTGCAGCGGCCAGGCGGTGGACACCTTGCGCGCGGTGAAATGGCGGGCCTTGCCTTCGGCTGAGGTGGCGACGAACACGACCGCCTCGGCGTCAGTCCACACCACACTGCTGGACGGCAGCCTGACGCCAGATTGCGCTCGTGCGGACTGCACTTCGGCCACCAATTCCAGCCCCGGCATCAGACCGGGCGCGGCGGGGGCGATGAGCACCTCGCGCCATCCCTGCAACTGGCTGGAGGCCGCAGCGGCCGGGCCGATGACGCGGGCGTGCACTGTGCGTTGGCTGCCTGGAATATGCAGTTCGACTTGCGCTGTCTGGGGCAGGGCTCGGCCCGGCGGCAGGGTGAGATCGACGATGAGTTCGCTTCCATTCAGAATGGCCTGGCGCAGCGCAGTTTGTCTGCTCAGTTGCGACGCCAGCGCCGTGCCGAGCTGGGCGGTGAGCTGTGCTTGAGCCACGTCCACTGCCGCATGGGCGCTGTCGACCTCGGCCCGCGCTTGCTCGGCCGCCGCCTGCGCTTGCTGCACCTCGGCCAGCGCGACATTTTGTCCGGCCTCGAATAGCCCCTGATCGCGCTGCGCCTGCATGGCGGCGAGTTGCAGGCCGCTTTGCGCGACCTTGAGTCGCGACCTTGCCGCGTCCAGTGCAGTCAGGCTGCGCAGCAAACCCGCGGGGCTCTGGACGGTGGCGCTGGCGGTGAATCGCGTGCGGTAGCTCGCGGGCGTGAGGTGCTCGATCCGCAAGTCGGCCGACGCCATCTGCGCAGAGCTCCACTGCACGGGGTGCGGCAAGGCGGCCTGCGCCGAAGTGACCCCCAGCCAGCATGCGGCCGCGCAACAGGTCGCAAGGCTGAGGCGGAGGAGAAAAGGTTTTTTGCTCTGCATCAGGCTTTACTCCTCGCGCCAGACCACTTGAGACAGATGCGGCGCAACAGTGGGCGGCATGACAGCGGGCGGCGCCGAGTTGGAAGGCCGCGACTGGACTGCCGAAAGAATGGGTTGCTCGAGCGCGCCCTGCAATGCGCCGAGCGCCTGCCATTGATCGGCGCGCGCTTGCAGCGCCGCCTGGTCGGTGGACAGAAGTCGCAGTTGCGCACGCAGGGCAGGTTCCGGTCCAAGCAGTCCGCGGTGCTGGGCGGCAAGGTCGGCGTTGAGCAATGCCCGATTGGCGGCGATCAATTGCTTGGCCTGGCGCACCCGGTCTTGTGCGGTCTGCAGGGCGGTTTCCGCCCGTTCGATGCGCACGAGCACTCGCGCCTGCGTTTGCTTGAGCAGGGCCTCTCGCAAACTCAAACGCGCGCGGGCGGCAGCGATCTGGCCCTGATGCTGGTTGAACAGGGGCAGAGGGATGCGAGCGCCGAGCATCAGACGGTTGACACCCTGATCGCGCTCGGCGCCGGGGGCGATCGACGGCGGCCCGCCGTCGCTCTGGGCCTGCGCCAGCCGCAGGGCGGCCTGCGCCGAGAGCACCTCTTGCCAGGCGGCGCGAACATCGTCGCGCTGTTCCAGCGCCTTGCGCCGCAACTGCGTTAGCTGGGTTGCATCTGGAAGGGTTGGAAGGCTTTGAAGCGCAGAAAAGTCGATTTTCACTCCCTGCAGCGCGGCAATCGGCAGACCCATCGCACCGGCCAGAGCGACGCGGGCGGCGCCTTCCGCGCCGATGTCGCGGCTCTTTTGCAGGGCGGCGTTTTGTGCGGCCTGCTGGGCCAACGCGGCGGCCAGCGGCGAGTCCACACCCGCTTGCGCCCGTGCGGCGGTGCGGCCTTGCAAGGCTAGATCGGTTTCCAGCACTCGTTGCTGAAGATGCGCCCTTTGCTGCGCGGCCCAAAGCGAGACATAGGCCTGTTGCACTTGGTCGCGTACCGTCCAGCGCGCGCCGCTCAGCAGCAACTGCGCAGCGTGCACGCCCGCCTCGGCACGCGAGGTCTCTGAGGTGCGTTGAGCCTGCGATTGCAGCAGCAGGCCGATGGCCATGCCCACAGTCCACGGGCTCGGCGCCAGCAGCCCGGCCGCGGCGCCGTATTTCAGACCGAGCTGCAGACTGGGGTTGGGATACTGGCGGGCGATCTGCAAGTCGGCCTGGGCCAGTTGCGTGTTGGCGCGGCTCACCTTCAGGCTAGGGTGGAAGTAAAGGGCGGCCAGACTCAGATCTTGCAGCGTCCAGGGCTGGGCGATTGGGTGCGGCGTCCCCGTCTGCAGGGCGATAAAACGCTGCAATCGCGGATCGAGCAGGCTGCGGTGTTGCAGTGCATGGGCGCTGGCTTGCGGAGTGACTTCGGGGGGCAAAGCCGGTGCGCTCGCGCATCCGCCCAGCAGCGCTGCGAGCAGAGCTGCAAGTAGCAATCGACCCGCGTAAGAGCGGTTTGATGAGCGTGCTGTCATCCCCGCATGCTGCACTGCGGGGCTTGACGCCGACATGAAGTCCGCATGACGATTCCGTCATGTTGCAGACCGATACGTCGCTCTGCCAGCGGCGGGCCGACAATGCGGGGATGCGAATTCTCATTGTCGAAGACGAGGCCAAAACGGCGGCCTATCTCAAGCGCGGACTCGGGGAGAACGGCTTCATCGCAGATGTCGCCGTCGATGGCACGGATGGTCTGCATCTGGCGCTGACCCAGCCGTACGACTTGATCGTGCTCGATGCCATGCTGCCCGGCCGCGACGGCTGGAGCGTGCTGAGCGAACTGCGGGCGCGGCAGACCACCCCGGTGCTCATGCTCACCGCGCGCGACGGCGTGGCCGATCGGGTGCGCGGGCTGGAGCTGGGCGCCGACGACTATCTGGTCAAGCCTTTCGCGTTTTCTGAGCTGCTGGCGCGGGTGCGCAGCGTGCTGCGGCGCGGTGTCACGCGCATGCCCGACGTGATGGAAGTGGCCGATCTGCGGGTTGACATGCATCGCCAGCGCGCCGAGCGCAGCGGGCAGCGGCTGGCGCTCACCCCCAAGGAGTTCGCGCTGCTGGCGCTGTTGTCACGACGCGCTGGCGAGGTGCTGTCGCGCACCCTGATTGCCGAACAGGTCTGGGATATGAACTTCGACAGCGACACCAATGTGGTGGACGTACACATTCGTCGCTTGCGCAGCAAGCTCGACGAACCCTTCCCCGCGCCGCTGTTGCACACCGTCCGCGGGGTGGGTTATGTATTGGAAGTGCGCGATGCAAAGTGATTCGACCGAGGCCGTGGTCGCTTCCCGGCCTTCCCCGCGAACCCAGGCAGGCGAGAGCCGAAAGAGGCAAGGCATGGGCCTGCTGGGCTGGGCCGACTTTGCGCTGCGCCGTCTGCGCCAGTACGGGCTGCCGCCGCGCTCGCTGGCGGCCTGGATGGCGGGAGCGTTTTCGCTGACATTGGCGCTCATCCTGCTGGCGGCAAGCAGCTGGGTGTACTGGGGCCTGAGCGCGCGCATGATGCAGGAAGACCGCGAGTCGGTACTGCGCAAACTCGATACCGTTGCCGCGCTGCTGCAGACCCACCCCGTGCAGAGTGATGAGGTGGGGCAGGAGGCTTATCTCAAGCTGCCGCCGGATGCGCCGCGCGATCTCTACCTGCGCCTGCTGGACGCTCGTGGGGCCGTGCTGCTGCAAACACCGGGCTTTAGCCGTGCGCTGAATGAGGCCGCTTTTCTCACGCCGGGCGTTGAGGGAGCGCCGCGATTGCACGAAGTGCATCTGCCTCACGATCAGCATTACCTCACCGCCCTGCTGCCGCTGACGGCGCGGGTTGCGGCCGGGGCAGCGCTCACACCCATGCGCCTGGAAGTGGCGCTGAACCGAACGGCGGAGTCGCGCATTTTGGCCGATTACCGGCTTCGCCTCTCGGCGGTGCTGCTCGCGGCCATTCTTGCTGCGGCCGCGGCAGGTTATGGCATCGCCTGGCGCGGTCTGCGCCCCTTGCGGCATATGGCCGATTCCGCGCGCGGTATCGGTGCGCAAGACCTGCACAAACGGCTCGATACCCAACGCCTGCCCGCAGAACTGCAGACGCTCGCCCTGGCCTTCAATGTCACCCTGCAACGGCTGGAGGAATCGTTCGGCCGCATCTCCCAGTTTTCCGCCGACATGGCGCATGAATTGCGCACACCCATCACCAATCTTTGGGGCGGACTGGAGGTGGCGCTGGGCAGACCGCGTGAACCGGGCGAATACCGTGAGGCGCTCGAATCGGCGGTGGAAGAGTGCGAGCGTCTGTCGCAAATGATCCAGACCCTGCTGTTTCTGGCGCAGACCGAGCATCCAGATGCCGCGCTGCGGCTGGAACGGCTGGATGTCGCGCAGGAACTCCGCACCCTGGCCGATTTCTTCGAAGCAACCGCAGCCGAGGCCGAGGTGCACCTTTATGTGCGGGTGACACCGCAATTGGCCTTTCAAGCCGACCGCATGCTGCTCCAGCGGGCCATGGGCAACCTGATCGGCAACGCCTTGGCGCACACCCCGCGCGGCGGCGCGGTGACGCTCTCAGCGCATCCACACAGCGGCGGAATACGTATTGAAGTGGCCGACACCGGCTGCGGCATCGCCGCCGAGCATCTGCCGTATCTGTTCGACCGTTTTTACCGCGCCGACGCCGCACGCAGCCGAAGCCGCGGCGGGTTGGGCCTGGGGCTGGCCCTGGTGCGCAACATCGTGCGCCTGCATGGCGGCGAGGTCAGCGTCGAGAGCATTCCGAATCACGGAACCCGAATGATGCTGGACTGGCCCGCCTGAAAACAGCGCAGGGGCGCTGATCAGAGGGCCGCGATGGCCGCCTTATCTCTCGCGGCTTTCAGTGATTGTCGCGTCCGTGACCGTTGCCTGGCCCATGGTCAGGCTCGTATCCGTGCTGTTCCCGGTCATGCCGATCCGGGCCGCGTCCGTGGTCTGGGCGTTGTCCCGGGGGGCCGCCCTCGGGGCGATAACCGGGGCGGGGCGACTCGGCGCGGAAACGCTTCCATTGCGGATCGCGATCGTGGCGATAAGCGCGGTCTTGGGCCCGCTGCCAGTCGCGATCATGGAATTGGTGCAGGCCGGGCGGAATGCGTGCGGCGGGATGCCACGGGCCTCCGTAGTGCGGGCCGGTGTACCAACGTCCACCGCTGTTGTAGTAATAGACGCCGCCAAGGTAGAACAAAGGCTGCGATACCCCAAGCGCGACATAGCCGCTGAATTCGGGGAGCCAAATCATGGTGGGCGGCGCCGCGACGACTACGGGCGGCGGCGCATACACCGGCTGCGGCGCCACATAGACCGGTTGCGGAGGCGGCGTGCCGATGCTGAACTGAATGCTCACCGGGGGGCCATCAGCGTGCGCAGGCAAAGCCCAGACGCAGGCGCTCAGGAGGAGGGCGGGGAATGCGAGATTTGGTTTCATGGGATACCAACGGAGACGATCAGGGAAAGTTGACAAGTGGGTCTTGCCATCGAACTGAAATAGGGGTGCTCAGCTTACAAGACTTGAGCCGTAGCGCAGCTTGCCTACACTGCGGTAAGCAACCGAGAAAACTCCAATATGACGACGACTGCCTATCTCCTCACCATTGACGCCCATGATCCCACGGGGGGCTCGGGCCAAGCGGCCGATCTTGCCACCTGGGCTGCGCTGGGCTGGCGCGGCACGAGCATCACCACGGCGCTGACCGCGCAGAACTCCTACGGCGTGCAGGGCGTGCAGGCTGCGGAGGTGGCTTTGCTGCGCAATAGCCTGCGGACCTTGCTGGCCGACGGCGAGCCCGCCGCAGTGAAAATCGGCATGATCAGCCATGCCGCGGTGGCCGAGGAGGTGGCGCAGTTTGTCGAAGCGCGGCAGTGCCCGGTGGTGTGGGACCCGCAACTGGCTTCAGCGGACGGCTCTCAGCCCTGGGCCCGAGCGCACGGAGGCGGTCTGGCCATGCGTCTGGCACAACGGGCCGACCTCATCACCGCCAACCGCGCGGAGGCCAGCGCCTTGCTCGATCTGCCTGCCTGGGAGATGGGGCCTCCCCCGGCCGCATGGATCAACGCGATTCGCAGCCGCTGGCTGGAAGCGGGGGCGCCGCATTGCGCCGTGGTGGTGAAAGGAGGCAATGCCTGGGGGGCGCATAGCACCGACTGGTACATCACCAGCAGCACGGTGCTGCCGCTCGTCAGCCGCCGCCTGCCGCGCAGTGCGCATGGCTCAGGCAGCGTTCATGCCAGTGTGTGCGCCGCGCGACTGGCCGAGGGCTGGAGCGTGCTCGACGCCGCTGCCGAGGCGCAGTTGCGAGCGCATGCCGGCATCGATCAGGCCATTGCGGCCGGACCGGGCCGGCCGAACACCCGAACCGACGCGCGGGCTGACAGCGACGATCTGCCCTGGCTGCCGTTGCCGGGGCAGTCTGAAGAGGCGCCGCCCGATTTCGCGCGGCTCTCCGGGCAGATCGGGTTTTATCCCGTCGTGCCCGATGCGGACTGGGTGCTGCGTCTGCTGGAGTGGGGCGTGTGCACCATCCAACTGCGCATCAAGGAGCTAGAGGGCGCGGTCTTGCGCATGCAGATTCGCGAAGCCGTGCAGGCGGCGCGAGAGGTGCCGGGCACGCAGTTATTCATCAACGACCACTGGCGCGAAGCTATCGAGGCGGGCGCCTATGGCGTGCACCTCGGGCAGGACGATGTGCATACCGCCGACCTGCCCGCCATCCACACGGCCGGGCTGCGTCTGGGTCTGAGCACTCATACCCCGGCCGAGATCGCCCGTGCGCATGCGCTTCGGCCCTCCTATATTGCGCTCGGCCCGGTCTTTCCCACCACGCTAAAGGCCATGCCCTATCGCCCGCTGGGCCTGGAGCGCCTGACTCAGTGGCGGCAGTGGTTGTCCCCGCGCTACCCGGTGGTGGCCATCGGCGGCATCAGCCTGGGGCAAATGTCGGCTGTGCGGGCCACCGGGGTATCCGGCGCGGCGGTGGTCAGCGCGGTGACGCAGGCGGTCAACCCGCGCCTGGCCGTGCGCGAGGCCCTGCACATCTGGCCGGCCTGCGCTGACGAAGCCGTGGCGCAGGCGATGGTTTGAAGCGCAAAGTTTTAAGAGTTGACGCCTGAAAAATGAAGTCTTGCTGAAATTCGGCGTTTGGTTACCACCGTTCTGTGAAAGGTCGTCGCGGGCGTAAATGGATGCAATAAACGAGATGTTTGGTTTGAATTGACATACTCGCTGGACTATGGTTTGTGCAGGTCGGTTGTCGCACAGGTGTCTTGGTGTGGTGAATTCGGCCACCGGGGTTGGGCTCTCTTTCCCCGGATCCACAACTCACTTGAGGAGAACGCCATGAGTGCAGCAAAACCACGGGTCTTGATTCTGGGCGGCAATTTCGCGGGCCTGGGCAGTGCGCAGGAAATTCGCAAGTACGCGGGCGACAGTGTGGATATCACGGTCATCGACCGCAAACCCTACCTGTTGTACGTCCCCAATATTCCGGCGGAGGTATTCGAGAACCGCAACCCGCAGCTCACCATGACCATGGACATCCTGGAGCCGCTGCACGACATTGGCGCGCGCTTCATCCAGGGCGAAGTCACCGCGCTCGATGTGGATGCCAAGCGCGTGGACTATGTGCCCAGCGAGCGACCCGGCGCAGCGCCCACATCCACGACCTACGACTATCTGGTGGTGGCTTTGGGCAATCGGCTGGCGTTCGACAAGATCGAGGGCTTCGCGCAGTTCGGCCACACCGTCACCGACAACACCTACGGCGAGGCGCTGCGCCAGTATCTGATGCACGACTACAAGGGCGGGCCGATCGCCATAGGCTCGGCGCGCTTCACCCAGGGCGATGGCGCCAAGGGACTGGAGCCGTATCCCGGCGGCAGCATTCCTGCAGCCGAGGCCGCGTGCGAAGGCCCGCCGGTCGAAACCATGCTGGCCTGCGCCACCTGGCTAGGACAAAACGGCAAGGGCGGGCCGGACAAGATCACCGTGTTCACCCCGGCGGCGTTGATCGCCGAAGACGCTGGCGAGAAAGTGGTCGGTCAGTTGCTCGACATCGCCAGCGGCATGGGTTTTCACTACATGAACAAGACGAAGGACATCAAGCGGCTGACCAAGGAGGGCGTGGAATTCGCCAACGGTCAGTCGGTCGAGGCCGAGTTGAAAATCATTTTCCCCGACTGGACGCCGCACGCCTTCCTCAAAGGCTTGCCGATCAGCGACAGCGAGGGCTTCATCATCACCGATTTGCTGATGCGCAACCCAAAATATCCCACGGTCTTTGCTGCGGGAGATTGCGCCGCCGCCACGCTGCCCAAGCTCGGCGCCATTGGCCACCAGCAGGCTGAAATCGTCGGCAAGCAAATTGCCAAAGACATGAAGCGGCTCACGGCCGAGCAGGCCGATGGCAAGCTCCAGCCAGTGGTGTATTGCATTGGCGACATTGGCAACAACCAGGCCTTCTACATCCGCTCCAACTCATGGTTCGGCGGCGACACCCAGGTGCTCAAGCTCGGTCACATTCCCTATCTGCTGAAGATGCAGTACAAGAATCTGTTCTTCCGCTCCAAAGGCAAGATGCCGCCGTGGGGCCTGGACGCCGCCTGCATCATGGCCGAAAAAGTAGCGGCTTGAGCCAGCGCAACGGGAGACCACCATGGACATGACCGATACCTCGAAGGCGACCGCGGCCGCCCCTCCACTCAACCCGACGCAATGGGCCGCGCTAGGCCGTATGGCCGACCGCTATGCACAGGCCGAAGAACTGGGCAGTTTTGCGGTGAAAAACCTCGGCGGCGAAATGACCGAAGCGGTGCTCACGCTCACTGAACTGGTGCAAGACCCCAAGCTGCTGCCAGCCGTGCGTGAGCTGCTCGCCACCCTCGTCACCCTCTACGAAGTGGGCGCTTTGCGGCAATTGCGCGATAACGCCATCCTCGCGGCAGAGGGGCTGCGCGACACCGACCTCAACGCCACCATGACGCAGATGCTCAAGCTGCCCGACAGAATCAGCGCCGTGATCGATCAGGCCAGTCAAGCCTCCGACGACAAACACCTCGGCGGCTTTGGCGGCCTGATGCACATGCTGCGCGACAAGGAGGTGCAGCACGGCATCCAAACCCTGGCCCGCATGGCGGGGGCGCTGAACAACAACGACCCTGACCGCAAGGGAGCTGCGGGGCATTGAAGCCCGAGTCTTACCTCAGGCTTGCGGGGACGCGGTCAATTCAGCGCGCAGGCGGTTTTTTAGAATCTTGCCGGTGGCGCCCAAGGGAATGGCCGGTACGAAGACCACGTCGTCCGGGATCATCCATTTGGCCACCTTGCCTTCGTAGAACGCCAGCAGCTCGTCGCGCTCCAGCGTGTTGCCTTCGCGCTTGACCACGACCAGCAGCGGCCGTTCGTCCCACTTCGGGTCGGGGCGGGCGATGCAGGCGGCCATGGCCACGGCAGGGTGGGCCATGGCGATGTTTTCCAGTTCGATGGAGCTGATCCATTCGCCGCCGGACTTGATCACGTCCTTGGTGCGGTCGGTGATCTGGATATAGCCGTCGGCGTCGATGGTGACGACGTCGCCGGTCGGAAACCAGCCGTCCTGCAAGGGGCTGGGCGCCTCGCTGCGGTAGTAGTCGCTCGCAATCCACGGCCCGCGCACTAGCAGGTTGCCGGTGGATTTTCCGTCCCACGGCAGGTCGGCGCCGTTGCCGTCTACCACGCGTACATCCACCCCGAAAATCGGCCGCCCCTGCTTGACCTGAATGGAAAATTGCGATGCTTTATCCAGTGCCAGGTGTTTGTTTTTCAGGCTGCACAAGGTGCCCAGCGGGCTCATTTCGGTCATGCCCCAGGCGTGCAGCACGTGAATGCCGAGTTCCTCTTCGAAGGCGCGGATCATGGCCGGGGCGGCGGCCGCGCCGCCGATCACCGTGCGCTGCAAGCTGGGAATTCTGACTTTGTTGTCGCGCATGAAATTGAGCAGTCCGAGCCAGACGGTGGGCACGCCGGCGGCCAGGGTCACGCCCTCGTCGCGCATTAGTTCGAACAGCGATTTGCCGTCGAGCGCCGGGCCGGGGAACACCAGCTTGGCGCCGGTCAGCGCCGCCGCGTAGGGAATGCCCCAGGCGTTGACGTGGAACATGGGCACCACGGGCAACACGCTATCGCGCGCCGACAGGTTCATCACATCGGGCAGGGCTGCGGCGTAGGCGTGCAGCACGGTGGAGCGGTGGCTGTAGAGCACGCCCTTCGGGTTGCCGGTGGTGCCGCTGGTGTAGCACAGCGAGGAGGCAGTGTTTTCGTCGAACACGGGCCAGGCGTAGCGGGTGGGTTGCGCTGCGAGCAATGCGTCGTAGCTCAGCACCCCGGGAATGGCCTCGGCCAGATCGGCGGGCAGGGCGCCAGCTTCGCACAGCGCCACCCAGTGTTTCACCCCAGGGCAATGCGCGGCGATGGCCTTGGCAATGGGGGCGAAGGTGAGATCGAAGCACACCATGCGGTCGTCGGCATGGTTGATGATCCACGCAATCTGCTCGGGGTGCAGCCGGGGGTTGAGGGTGTGCAAAATGCGCTCGCTGCCCGATACGCCGTAATACAGCTCGAAGTGCCGGTAGCCATTCCAGGCGAGGGTGCCCACGCGGTCTTGCGCCGTCAGCCCCAGCGCGTCGAGCGCGTTGGCGCACTGGGCGGCGCGCTGCTGCACTTGGGCATAAGTGGTGCGGTGAACATCGCCCTCTACCCGGCGAGAGACGATTTCGGTGTCGCCGTGATAGCGTGCAGCGAAATCGAGCAACCCGGAAATCATCAGCGGATGGTTTTGCATCAGTCCCAGCATGGCAGTCTCCTGTTGTGTGATGTTTACCAATTGTTGCACTGCCGGGCTGGGAGGTGCATGACAGGGTATTCACTGGAGTTTGCGATCATTGCGTCTGCCACTCTCGCCACCCTGCCCATGACCGTTCCCGTTTCTGTTTTTGCACCTGGCCAATCCGGCTTGATCTGCGGCTATCTGTTCGATGCACAGGGGCGCGGCCAAGCGCTGGATCTGTACCAAGCCGAGCGTTGGTTCGGTGATGCGGCGCCGACGGACGGGGAGCCTTTCGTCTGGCTGCATTTCAACGCGGCCAATGTCACCGCTGAAAAGTGGTTGCTGGCGAACCTGCCGCATGCCGCGCATTGCTTCGAGACCCTGCGAGGGGGTGCGTTCCACCCGGCTGGAAGTGGTGGATCAGGCGCTGGTGGCCGTGGTCAACGACGTGGTGTACGACTTCACACAGCGCGAATCGCTGCAGGTCTCCACCCTTTGGATGAGTGTGGAGCGGCGCCGGGTCATCAGCGTGCGCATGCAGCCGCTGCGGGCCATCGACCGCCTGCGAATCGCGGTCAAGGCGGGCGAGACGTTTTCCTCGCCGCTGTCGCTGGTCGATCATCTATTGCGCGATCAGGCTGATGAACTCATCGCCATTCTGCGCGGCGCCGCGAGCAAGGTTGATGCCATCGAAGATCAGCTGCTCGCCGGCCGCCTGGGCCGGCGCCGGGTGCAACTCGGTGCGCTGCGCCGCAATCTGTTGCGGCTGCAACGCCTACTGGCGCCTGAACCGGCGGCCATGTTCCGCCTGCTCAGCCGTCCGCCCCATAGCCTCGGGCCGCAGGACTGGGAGGAGCTGCGGCATTCCACCGAGGAGTTCTCGGTGGTGCTGCGCGATCTCGTGGCGCAGCAGGAGCGCATCAAACTGTTGCAGGAAGAAATCGCCGCCAGCATTGAAGAACGCACCGGGCGCACTCTGTTCGTGCTCACCGCGGTGACGGTGGTGGCGTTGCCGATGAATGTGATCGCCGGCCTGTTCGGTATGAACGTGGGCGGCATTCCCTTCGCGGAAGACAAGGCCGGGTTCTGGACCATGGTGGCCGTGGTGCTGACGGCCTCCGGCTTGCTGGCGTGGCTGCTGTTTCGTCAGCGAGACGACTGACCTCTTTAGCGCGTCACTTCGACCAGCCGAATTAGGCGTTTGCGCCCGCGAGATAGTCAGGCACGCCGCTTGCCCCGGCGATGGACTGGGATTCAGTCCGTTTGCCGCAAGCGGTGAGAAGGAGTGCCGCAGAGATGGCGCCAAAGCACAGCACGGGAACGATTCGTGTCCGCATGGCCCATCCTCCTTCCACGCCTGGCGTGTGACTTACTCGCCCAGAGCGGCCATGCCGCCGACCACGGCGTGCATGCCGGCATCGACGTGCAGAATCTCCGCGGTGATGCCGGCCGCCAGATCGGACAGCAAAAAGGCCGAGGCGTTGCCGACCTGCTGGGTGTCCACATTGCGGCGCAGCGGGGCGTTGGCCTCGTTGAACTTGAGCATCTTGCCGAAATCGGCAATGCCCGAGGCGGCCAGGGTTTTGATCGGCCCGGCGCTCACGCCGTTCACCCGCATGCCGCGCGGACCCAGCGACTCGGCCATGAAGCGCACCGTGGCTTCGAGTGCGGCCTTGGCCACGCCCATGGTGTTGTAGTTGGGTACCACGCGCTCTGCACCCAGATAGGTCATGGTGATGAGCGAAGGCATCTGGCCCGCTTCCACCGATTTGCTCAGCAGCGGCAACGCGGCCTTGGCCAGCGCGGGGAAGGAATAGGCCGAGATGTCGTGGGCGATGCGGAATCCTTCGCGAGAAAGGCCGTCCATGAAGTCGCCGGCAATTGCCTCGCGCGGTGCGAAGCCGATGGAATGCACCAGCCCGTCGAGTTGCGGCCAATGGGCCGCCAAGCCGCTGAAGGTGGCGTCGATCTGGGCGTCGTCGCCCACGTCGCAGTCGAATACCAGGGTGCTGCCGAACTCGGCGGCGAATTCGGTGATGCGCTGCTTGAAGCGTTCGCCCACATAGGTGAACGCCAACTCGGCGCCCTCACGGTGGCAGGCCTGGGCGATGCCGTAGGCGATGGAACGGTTGGACAGCAGGCCGGTGATGAGAATGCGTTTGCCTTGAAGGAATGCCATGATGGGGCGCTTTCGGTTGTGATGCAGTCTTGCGGGGGTTTGCCACGCAGCCGTGGCAAGTCATGCAGAATTCTCGCATGGCACACGCCCTGTCCCGTCCGCTATCTCCCGCCCGCCGCCGCTTGCTGCAAAGCCTGCCGCTGGGCTTGTTTTCGTTTGGGGCGGCGTGGGCGAGTCAGCGGGAACAACAGCCGGAACAACCGGCCTACGCGCTGTACGACCAGCCGAAGTATCCGCCCGGATTCGCCTATTTCGACTACGTCAATCCGCAAGCGCCGGTCGGCGGCAGCCTGGTGCTCACGCCGTCCACCATGGGCGGCAGTTTCGACAAGCTCAACCCCTTCACCCTCAAAGGCAACGCCGCGCCGGGGCTGAACACCCTGGTGTTCGAGACCCTGATGACCGCCAGTTGGGACGAACCCAACACCGTCTACGGTCTGCTGGCCGACGATATTGCCGTGGCGGCAGACGGGCTTTCAGTGCAGTTTCACCTCAACCCGCTGGCGCGGTTTTCCAACGGCGACTCCGTGACCGCGCACGACGTGGCCTACAGCTACAACACCCTCGTCAGCAGCGCGGCCGCGCCGCAGTTCGCCAGTATCTACGCCGACGTGGCCAACGTGGCCGCGCTGGATGAGCGTCAGGTGCGCTTTACCTTCAAGCGGCGCAATCACGAGCTGCCCATTTTGCTCGCGGGCCTGCCGGTGTTTTCGCCCAAGTGGGCGGGCCAGCGCGCGTTCAACGAAGTAATCGACACGCCCATCGCCAGCGGCCCCTACCGCATCGCCCGCACCTCGCAGCAGCGCGACATCACCTACGTCCGCCGCAGCGACTACTGGGGCTGGCATTTGCCCACCCGTCGCGGGCAGTTCAATTTTTCCGAGGTGAGCTACAAGCTTTATCTCGACGGCACGGCGCGGCTCGAAGCCTTCAAGGCGGGGGAGTACGACCTGCTGCAGGAGTTCATCGCCCGCAACTGGGCGCGGCAGTATCGCGGCCCGAAGTTCGACAGCGGCGCGCTGAAAAAACTGGAGCTGCCCAATCACAATCCAGCCGGGTTCCAAGGCTTCGTGGTCAACCTGCGCCGCCCGCAGTTTCAGGACGTTCGGGTGCGCCAGGCACTGGCGCTGGCGCTCGACTTCCAGTGGCTCAACCGCATGCTGTTCTACGGCGCGTACAAACGCATCGAAGGCTATTTCGCCAATTCGCCGTTCGACGCGCATGGCGCGCCGGGGCCGGATGAACTGGCCTTGCTGGAGCCGCTGCGCGCCAAGTTGCCGCCGCAGGCCTTCGGCGCCTTGCCGAGCATGCCATCGACGGCCCTGCCGAACAGTCTGCGCGGCAATCTGCTCAAGGCGCGCGCACTACTGGAGCAGGCCGGCTGGCACTGGCGCGATGGTGCGCTACGCAATGCCAAGGGGCAGCCGTTGGTGATCGATTACCTCGATAGCCAGGGTTCGATGTCGCGCATCATCTCGGTTTATTCGCAGGCGCTGCAACGGCTGGGCATCACGCTCAACTATCGCCTGGTGGATTTCGCGCTGTACCAGCAGCGCATGGACAATTTCGACTTCGACATGACCACCATCCGCTACGGCGGCAGTACCAGCCCGGGCAACGAGTTGTTCGACCGCTTCGGCTCGCGCGCAGCTTCGGTGCAGGGCTCGGACAATGTCTGGGGCCTGCGCGATCCGGCCGTCGATGCGTTGATCGAGCGCGTCGTGGCGGCCACCTCCATGCAGGCGCTGCAAACGGCCTGCCGCGCGCTTGATCGCGTGCTGGTCTGCGGCTGGTATTCGGTGCCGCAGTGGTACAGCGACACCTTCCGCGTGGCGATTGCCGCACACAAATTTTCCTGGCCGAAGACCTTGCCGCTGTACTACCAGCCAGAAGGCTGGGCAGTGCAATGCTGGTGGGCTGATGCCAAACCCGCTTCCGGAGCGCCGAGGTGAATCTCTGGGCCTATATCTTCAAGCGCGTACTGCTGATGATTCCCACCCTGCTGGGCGTGCTCACCCTCACCTTCATCGTGGTGCAGTTCGTCCCCGGCGGGCCGGTGGAGCAGATGGTGTCGCAACTGCGCGGCAAGGAAGGCGGTACGGCAGGTGAAGCCGCCACGGCGCAAGGCATTTACCGCGGTGCGCAGGGCATCTCGCCCAAGCAACTCGCCGAGCTGCGCCAGCTCTACGGTTTCGACAAACCGCCGCTGCAGCGCTACCTCGACATGCTGTGGCAGTTTGCGCATTTCGACCTCGGCCGCAGCTATTACCACCACGAAGCGGTGTGGACGCTGATCAAAGAGCGGCTGCCGGTCTCCATTTCTCTGGGGTTGTGGAATTTTTTGCTCACCTATCTGATTTCCATTCCACTGGGCATCGCCAAGGCGGTGCGGCATGGCAGCCGCTTCGATGTGTCCACCAGCATTGCGGTGCTGGTGGGCTACGCCATTCCATGCTTCGTGCTGGGCGTGCTGCTGCTGGTGCTGTTTGCGGGTGGCACCTGGCTGCAATGGTTTCCGCTGCGCGGGCTGGTGTCCGACGGCTGGTCGCAATTCAGCCTGTGGCACAAGATCACCGACTACCTGTGGCACATCACCTTGCCGGTGTTGGCCGCTACCGCGGGCAGCTTTGCCATCATCACCATGCTGACCAAGAACGCGTTTCTGGAGGAAATCCGCAAGCAATATGTGCTGACCGCGCGCGCCAAAGGGCTGAGCGAGCGCACCGTGCTGTGGCGGCATGTGCTGCGCAATGCGCTGGTGCCGTTGGTGACGGGCTTCCCCGCGGCTTTCATCGGTGCGTTCTTCGCCAGCTCGCTGCTGATCGAGACCCTGTTCTCGCTGCCGGGGCTGGGACTGCTGTCTTATGAAGCCGTGATGCGGCGCGACTATCCGGTGGTGATGGGCTCGCTCTATCTCTTCACCCTGATCGGACTGTTCACCAAACTGATCGCCGACCTGAGCTATGTCTGGGTCGATCCGCGCATCCAGTTCGGAGCGCTGCGGTGAGCGCTGCCGCGCTGGCGCAGGCGCAGCCCGCGCGCCATCCCTTTTTCACGCAGGGATGGGCGCGGTTCAAGGCGCATCGCCTGGGGCGCTGGAGCCTGTGGCTATTCCTGCTGCTGTTCGGCCTGAGTCTGCTCGCGCCCGTGATCAGCAACGACAAACCGCTGCTGGTGCGCTATGACGGACGGTTTTATCTGCCGCTGCTGCACAGCTATCCCGAAACCACGTTTGGCGGCGACTTCCACACGCCGACCGACTATCTCGACCCCTACATTCGCGCCAAGCTGTCGGCCCCCGGAAATTTCGCGCTCTATCCCCCCATTCCCTACAGCGCCACCACCATCGACTACTTCGCGCAGCGGCCTTTTCCCTCTTCGCCCTCAGCGCGACATTGGCTGGGCACCGACGATCGCGGGCGTGACGTGTTGGCGCGGCTGATCTACGGCTTCCGGCTTTCGGTGCTGTTCGCGCTGGCGCTGACGGTCACGGGCACGCTGCTGGGCCTGCTCATCGGCGCCGTGCAGGGCTATTTCGGCGGGCGCATCGATCTGTCGGTACAGCGGCTGATGGAGGTCTGGGGATCGATGCCTGAGCTGTATCTGCTGATCATTTTTTCGGCGGTGTTCGCTCCCGGCCTGGCCTTGCTGCTGGTGCTGCTGTCGCTGTTCGGTTGGATGGGGCTGGCCGACTATGTGCGCGCCGAGTTTTTGCGCAACCGGCAGATGGACTATGTGCGCGCCGCGCAGGCGCTGGGGCTGTCGCACGCGCGCATCATGTGGCGGCACATCCTGCCCAACAGCCTGACGCCGGTGGTCACCTTTCTGCCGTTTCGCATGAGTGGGGCGCTGCTGGCGCTCACCAGTCTGGACTTTCTCGGTCTGGGCGTTCCGCCGCCCACGCCCAGTCTGGGCGAACTGCTGGCGCAGGGCAAGGCCAACCTGGATGCGTGGTGGATTTCAGCGGCAGCTTTCGGCGCGCTGGTGAGCATTCTTTTGCTGCTGACCTTCATCGGTGAGGCGCTGCGCGACGCCCTGGACCCCCGGCACACTGGCGCGGGCCGGGGATGAGCGACATGCCTTCAACCCCTTTGCTCAAAGTACGCAATCTGCAGGTGCGTTTTGGCGCCCAAACCGTGGTGCATGGCGTCGATCTCGACATCGCCGCGGGCGAAAAAGTCGCGCTCGTCGGCGAATCCGGCTCGGGCAAGACCGTCTCGGCGCTGGCCTTGCTGCGTCTGCTGGACGGGGCGCAACAGACCGGCAGTGTGATGTTCGACGGGCGCGAACTCTCCACACTGAGCGAGCGCCAGATGCGCGGTCTGCGCGGCAAAGACATCGCCATGATCTTTCAGGAGCCGATGACCGCGCTCAACCCGCTACATCCGGTCGGACGGCAGATTGCCGAGGTGCTGGAGCTGCACGAGGCGCTGTCGCGTCGCGCGGCTTGGGCGCGGGCCGTGGAGTTGCTGGGGCAGATGGGCATCGACCAGCCCGCGCGGCGTGCGGCGGACTATCCGCATCAGCTCTCCGGCGGCCAGAGGCAGCGGGTAATGATTGCCATGGCGCTGGCTTGCCGCCCCCGCCTGCTGCTGGCCGACGAGCCCACCACCGCGCTCGACGTAACCGTGCGCCGCCAGATTCTCGATCTGCTCGACGCCTTGCAGGCCGAGTACGGCCTGGCCTTGCTGTTCATCACCCACGACCTTCATCTGGTGCGGCGCTACGCGCACCGCGTGGCCGTGATGCAGCAGGGCAGGGTGGTGGAGGCCGGAACGGTTTCCGCAGTGTTCGCCGCGCCTCAGCACCCCTATACGCAAATGCTGCTGCGCAGCCGCCCGCGCCGCCTCGTGCAGGAGTCCGAAAAAAATGCAGCGCCGCCGCTCACCGTGCTTCAGGCGCGGGCGCTGAGGGTGCGCTTCGCCCAAAACAGCGGTTTCTGGCGCAAACACTGGCACACCGTGCTGCAGGACATTTCGCTGGAATTGCCCGCAGGGCAGACCTTGGGCGTGGTGGGCGAATCGGGCAGCGGCAAATCGACCCTCGCGCTCGCACTGCTCGGTCTGCTGCGCCGACAGGGCGGGGAGGTGAGTCTGCTGGGACGCGATCCGGCCCGGTTGTCCGCTGCTGCGCTGCGCCCCTTGCGCGCGCAGGCGCAAATCGTGTTCCAGGACCCGTTTTCCAGTCTGTCGCCACGGCGCACTGTGGCGCAGATCGTCGAAGAGGGTCTGGAAATTCATCGCCCCGAGTGGAATGCCGTGCAACGTCGCGAGCGCGCCCAGCAGATTCTGGCAGAAGTCGGCTTGCCGCTTTCTCCGGCCGAAATGCAACGCTATCCGCACGCATTTTCAGGTGGGCAACGCCAGCGCATCGCGATCGCGCGGGCCTTGATTCTGGAGCCCAAGGTGCTCATCCTCGACGAGCCGACCAGCGCACTCGACGTCTCTGTGCAGCAGCAGGTACTTGATCTTCTCGCTGCATTGCAGCAAAGGCACGGACTGGCCTATGTGCTCATCAGCCACGATCTGTCGGTCATTGTCGCGCTGTCGCACCGTGTGCTAGTGCTGCACCAGGGAAAGGTGGTCGAACAAGGGCCGACAGACGCCGTGCTGCGTGCGCCACGCCAGCCCTACACCCAGGCCTTGCTCGCAGCATCCGATCTGGGCGAAGAAGTGCGCTGATGGATAGCGCATAGTGTGAGCAGCCGAGCCGCGTTATTGCCAAAAAGTTCCTTCCTCTCTACAATCCACTTTTTTGCTGACCGCAAGAAAATTTCCGAGAATTTCAGACTCAGGCTTTGTCAGACTTTATCTGATGGGGCATAGAGGGCGCAGTTCAGAGCGCAGTTTTCAAAGAAAAAGTAGTCAAAGAGCAGTCGCTTGGCAGTGGCAGAACACCGGGAGAGCGCAGTGTGCGGGCCCGACCACAGCAGTGAGCAAAAACTGGGCGACGTCATCGCCCTTTTTTTTTGCTTGCGCGGCGGGCGATTGACGAGATTTGCGGTCAGGTGATGAACGGAATATTGGCAAACGCATGAGTGCAGCACAGGCAATCGATACGGCAGTCACCAGTCTTGGACTGGAACTCGTGGAGGTGGAACACCTTCCGCGCGGCTTGCTGCGCGTGACCATCGATCATGCCGACGGCGCCCCGGTGACGGTGGAAGACTGCGAGCGGGTGACCCGTCAGTTGCAGTATGTGTTTGAAGTGGAAAACGTGGACTACGGTCGTCTGGAGGTGTCGTCTCCCGGCTTGGACCGTCCTCTGCGCAAGGCAGAAGATTTTGTGCGATTTGCCGGGTTGGAGATCGACGTCGTTCTTCGCGTGCCGTTTCAGGGCCGCAAGAAGTACCGCGGCGTTTTGCTCGAGCGCTCGCAAGACGACGAGCCGGGGCGTTTTTCCGTCGCCTTGTCGCCGCCTGAGGTGGGTGCAAAAGGTAAAGGCAAAGGCAAACCTGGCGCCGCGAACAAAAAGCCGAAAGCTGTCGGAGCGCCTGTCGCTCCCAAGGCAGAAGAGCAGGACGTGTTGTCCGTCATGAATTTCAGTCTGGCCGAGGTGCGCGATGTGCGCCTGGTGCCTGTTGTCGATTTTGGGAGTGGTCGAAAATGAGTCGCGAGATTTTGATGTTGGTGGACGCCCTGGCGCGTGAAAAGAATGTCGATCGCGATGTCGTCTTCGGCGCCGTCGAGGCCGCGCTGGCCTCCGCAACCAAGCGTCTGTACGAAGGCGAGGCGGATGTGCGCGTGCAGATCGACCGCAATACCGGCGAATACGAAAGCTTCCGTCGCTGGCATGTGGTGCCAGACGAAGCCGGGCTGCAGTTGCCCGACAGCGAAACTCTGCTGTTCGAAGCGCGGGAACAGATTCCCGATATCGAAGTGGGCGACTACATCGAGGAACCGATCGAGAGCATCGCCTTCGGCCGAATCGGCGCGCAAGCGGCCAAGCAGGTCATTCTGCAGAAAATCCGTGATGCCGAGCGCGAGCAGATCCTCAATGATTTCCTGGCCCGCAACGACAAGATTTTCAACGGCTCGGTCAAGCGCCTCGACAAGGGCGACCTCATCATCGAATCGGGCAAGGTCGATGCGCGACTGCGCCGAAGCGATCTGATCCCGAAGGAAAACCTGCGGGTGGGTGACCGGGTGCGCGCGGTGATTACCAAGATCGACCGCACCGCCCGCGGCCCGCAGATCGAAATCTCGCGCACCGCGCCGGAATTCATGATCGAGTTGTTCCGACTGGAAGTGCCCGAGATCGAGCAGGGCCTGATGGAAATCAAGTCGTGCGCCCGTGAGCCGGGAGTTCGCGCCAAGATTGCGGTGGTGTCGCACGACCGCCGTGTCGATCCCATCGGCACCTGCGTGGGCATTCGCGGCTCGCGCGTCACCGCGGTGACCAATGAACTCGGCGGCGAACGGGTCGATATCGTGCTCTGGTCGGAAGATCCGGCTCAGTTCGTCATCGGCGCGCTGGCGCCGGCGAATGTTTCGTCCATCGTGGTGGACGAAGAAAAGCACGCCATGGATGTGGCTGTGGACGAGGAAAATCTGGCGCTGGCCATCGGCCGCACCGGGCAGAACGTGCGGCTGGCCTCCGAGTTGACGGGGTGGAAGATCAATATTCTCAGCGCCGAAGAGTCCGACGCCCGCAACACCAAGGAAACGCAGAAAATGCGCAGCCTGTTCGTCGAAAAGCTCGACGTCGATCAGGAAGTGGCTGACATTCTCATTGCCGAGGGGTTCACCAGCCTCGAAGAACTGGCCTACGTGCCGATCAACGAAATGCTGGAGATCGAGGCCTTCGATGAAGACACGGTCAATGAACTGCGCGAACGCGCCCGCAATGCCTTGCTCACGCAGGAAATCGCGCGCGAGCAGAAGCTCGATGAAGTCGATCCGGCGCTCAAGGCGCTCGATGGCCTGAGCGCAGACGAGCTGGCCCTGCTGGCCGAAGCCGGTGTGCTCACCCTTGACGATCTGGGCGATCTGGCGACCGACGAGCTCACCGGCATTCTCCGCACCGACGAGGCCCGGGCCGCCGACCTCATTCTGAAGGCGCGTGCGCACTGGTTCGACGCCTGAACCCCTCCGAACCTGTCGCCCGCACTTCACACGTTTCAAGCCGTACTAGGACACACCATCAATGGCCAGTCATACCGTCTCACAACTCGCTGCAGAACTCGGCAAACCCTTGAACCTCTTGCAGGAACAACTGCAACAGGCGGGAGTCGGAGCGCGCGCGGCAGACGACGTCATCAGTGAGGCCGACAAGGCCCGCCTGCTCGAGCACTTGCGCGCGGCGCATGGCGGTGCAGCTGGCGGCGAGCGCAAAAAAATCACCCTGACCCGCAAGCAGACCAGCGAGATCAAGCAGGCGGACGCCACGGGCAAGGCGCGCACCATTCACGTGGAAGTGCGCAAAAAGCGTGTGTTCGTCAAGCGCGACGAATCCGCACCGGTTGCCGAGGCGTCGGCTGCACCCGAGCCGAACGAGCCGGTGGTGGATGATGCCGAACTCCAACGCCGCGAGGCCGAGGCGCAGCGTCAGGCCGATTTGCTCGCGCGCCAGGCCGAAGAGTTGGCTGCGCAGCGCGCAGCCGAGCAGGAACGTCGGGCTGCCCAGGAGCGCCAGGAGCAGCAAGCCCGTGAGCAGGCCGAGCGCGAGGCTCAGGCGGCCCGCGAGGCTGCAGCCAAGTCGCAACAGCCCGCGACCGTGACGGCCGAGCCGACCGCGCAAATACAAGATAAGCAAGACAAGGAACCGTCGCAAGCGAGCGAGGCGGCAGCCTCGGCTTTGGCGAGTTCGCAGGCCGCTGCTGCCGAGCGCGCCGCAGCGCAGAAGAAGCAGGACGCCGAAGAAACCGCCAAACTGGCGCAGATCGAAAAGCGCCGCAAGGCTGCCGAGGCGGAAGCCGCCGCCATTCGCGACATGATGGCCCGCCCGCGCACGGTGATGCGCGCCGAGAAACCTGCGATCAAGACGGCCGAGGCAGCTCCCGTCAGCGGCACCATCAAGGGCACGATCCACAAACCGGCGGCGGGTGCAGCCAAGACGGCCGGGGCCAGTGCCACGGCCGCGCCGGGTACTGCGGCGAAGAAGGACGACAAGCAGATCAAGTCGGAAAAGCTGTCGTCCTCCTGGGCGGACGACGCGGCGAAAAAGCGCGGTGCGTCGATCAAACCCCGCGGCAATCCCACCGGAGCGCCGGGTGGCTGGCGCGGCCCGAAAACGACGGGTGGGCGTCGCGGCGGACGTAATGATCGGGGCGGTGAGCAGCCTGTGCAGGCAGCGCCTGCCGAGATGATCGTGCGCGAGGTGCATGTGCCCGAGACCATTACCGTGGCCGAATTGGCGCACAAGATGTCGGTGAAGGCCGCCGAGGTCATCAAGAGCCTGATGAAGCTGGGACAGATGGTGACCATCAACCAGGTGCTCGATCAGGAAACCGCGATGATCGTGGTCGAGGAACTCGGCCATACCGCCGTTGCCGCCAAGCTCGACGATCCCGAAAACTTCCTGACGGAAGACGGCGAAGGCGCGATGGCCGACGCGGAACAATTTCCGCGAGCGCCGGTGGTCACGGTCATGGGTCACGTCGACCACGGCAAGACTTCGCTGCTCGACTACATCCGCCGCGCCAAAGTGGCGGCAGGCGAGGCCGGCGGCATTACGCAGCACATCGGCGCCTATCACGTCCAAACGCCACGCGGCATCATCACCTTCCTCGACACCCCGGGTCACGAAGCCTTCACGGCCATGCGAGCGCGTGGCGCGAAGGCGACCGATATCGTCATTCTGGTGGTGGCCGCAGACGACGGTGTGATGCCGCAGACCAAGGAAGCGATCGCCCACGCCAAGGCGGCAGGCGTGCCCTTGGTGGTGGCGCTCAACAAAATCGACAAGCCGGGGGCCAACCCCGATCGCGTCCGCCAGGAACTGATTGCCGAGAGCGTGGTGCCCGAGGAATACGGCGGCGACTCGCCCTTCGTGCCCGTGTCTGCCAAGACCGGCGAAGGCATAGATAGTCTGCTTGAACAAATTCTGCTGCAGGCCGAAGTGCTGGAGCTCAAGGCCCCGATTGACGCCCCAGCCAAAGGGCTGGTGATCGAATCGCGCCTCGACAAAGGCCGTGGTCCCGTGGCCACCATCCTGGTGCAGTCGGGCACGCTCAAGCGCGGTGACGTGGTGCTCGCCGGGGCCGCATTCGGCCGCGTGCGCGCCATGCTCGACGAGTTGGGCAAGCCGGTGACCGAGGCTGGGCCGTCCATCCCGGTGGAAATTCAAGGTTTGACCGAAGTGCCCAGTGCCGGTGAAGAAATCATGGTGCTGCTTGATGAGCGCAAGGCGCGCGAAATTGCGCTGTTCCGCCAGGGCAAGTACCGCGATGTCAAGCTAGCCCGCCAGCAGGCCGCCAAGCTCGAAAACATGTTCGAGCAATTGAACGAAGGCGCGCAAAACCTGCCGCTCATCATCAAGGCCGACGTGCAGGGTTCGCAAGAAGCGCTCATCCATGCGCTCACCAAGCTCTCCACCTCCGAAATCAAGGTGCAAGTGGTGCATGCGGCGGTCGGCGGCATTTCCGAGAGCGACGTGAATCTGGCCATCGCCTCGAATGCGGTGATCATCGGCTTCAACACCCGCGCCGATGCTGGAGCGCGCAAACTGGCCGAGAACAACGGCATCGACATCCGCTACTACAACATCATTTACGAGGCGGTCGACGAGATCAAGGCGGCCATGTCTGGCATGCTCACGCCGGACAAGAAGGAAGAGACTCTGGGTCTGGTCGAAATTCGCCAGGTGTTCCGCATCCCGAAGGTGGGCGCGGTGGCCGGCTGTATGGTGTTGTCGGGTCTGGTGCGCCGCTCCGCGCAGGTGCGCGTGTTGCGCAACAACGTGGTCATTCACACCGGCGAGCTCGATTCGCTCAAGCGCTTCAAGGACGATGCGCGCGAAGTCAAGGAAGGCTTCGAGTGCGGCCTCTCGTTGAAGAACTACCAGGACATCGAAGAGGGTGATCAGCTCGAAGTCTTCGAGATCAAGGACGTGGCGCGCACCCTGTAATGGGCCAGCAGCCAGACTGAGATGAAGCGCGCAACGCCCAACCGCACCCAGCGTATCGCTGACCAGATCCAGCGCGATCTGGCCGAACTGATTCAGCGCGAGCTGCGCAACCCGCAGCTCGGGCTGGTGACACTCACCGATGTGCAGCTCACGCCCGACTACGCCCACGCCAAGGTTTACTTCAGCGTGATCGGCGCCGAGCCAGACACTGCGCGCCAGATCTTGAGCGACAAAGCCGGGTATCTGCATAGCCTGCTGTTCAAGCGCCTTCAGATCCACACCGTGCCTACGCTGCACTTTCTGTTCGATCCGACCACCGAGAAGGCGGCGGAGATGGACGGGCTGATCCGCCAGGCCTTGGCGCAACAGGCCAAAGACGATTGACCCGGCGTGCCGCGCCCGGGTTTTGACCACCATGAATGTCCAGAAAACGCCTTGGGAGGCGGTCAACGGCGTGCTCCTACTGAACAAGCCCCGCGGGTTGACCTCGCAGCAGGCTTTGTTTCGCGTGCGCCGCAGGCTGCGCGCCGTGAAGGCCGGGCATGGCGGCACGCTCGATCCTCTGGCCGACGGTCTGTTGATGCTTTGCTTCGGCGCCGCGACCAAGTTCGCCCAGCGTCACCTCGAAGCCGACAAACGCTATGTGGCTGTACTGCAACTGGGCGTGCGCACGACGACCGATGACGCCGAAGGCGAAATCGTCGAACGCCGTGCCGTAGAGGTGAGCCGGTCGCAGGTCGATGCCGTTCTGCCGCGGTTCATCGGCGCCATCAGCCAGACGCCGCCGGTGTATAGCGCGCTCAAGCGCGACGGAAAGCCGCTTTACGCCTATGCCAGGGCGGGCGAGACCGTCGAGGTGGCGGCCCGCACGGTGCAAATTCACTCGATGGACGTGTTGTCGCTGCAAAACGATCAACTGGCGCTGACCGTGCATTGCGGCAAGGGCACATACATTCGCGCGCTGGCGCGTGACATCGGTGAGGCGCTAGGCTGTGGCGCGCATCTGGCGGCACTGACGCGCACGGCAAGCGGCGGTTTTTCGCTGGAACAGGCGTTGACGCTCGACGAGGCCGAAGCGCTGGCCCCTGCCGATCTGCGCAGAAGGCTGCTGCCGACCGGCGTGCTGCTGCAATCTTCGCCGCGCCAGAATCTCGACCTTGCCTTGGCCCAGCGGTTTTTGCACGGTGCTCGTCTGAGTGGTTTGGCGCCGGATGAACCTGTAGTGCCGGGCGAAGACGTACGGGTTTACGGACCGCTAGCGGCGGGCCAGGACGCCGTGCTGCTGGGCATCGGCGCCTGGGAGCAAGGCGCGGAGTCGGTTGTGTTATCGCCGCGCCGCCTGCTTTGCTCCGACGAACTCGCCCCTGCCAGAGCTTTTGCGATACCGCCACCCATTTCACAACCCCGAACCGAATCTCTCCCCGAATCTTTCCATCAGGACGCAACACCATGAGCAAATCCATCCGCAATATCGCCATCATCGCCCACGTCGACCATGGCAAGACCACCATGGTCGACCAGCTGCTGCGTCAGTCGGGCACCTTCGCCGAACACGAAAAAGTCGTGGATACGGTGATGGACAACAACGCCATCGAACGCGAGCGCGGCATCACCATTCTGGCGAAGAACTGCGCGGTGAGCTGGGAAGGTACGCACATCAACATCGTCGACACCCCGGGCCACGCCGACTTCGGCGGTGAAGTCGAGCGCGCGCTGAGCATGGTCGATGGCGTGGTGCTGCTGATCGATGCCCAGGAAGGCCCGATGCCGCAGACGCGCTTCGTCACCAAAAAAGCGCTGGCCCTGGGGCTCAGGCCTATTGTGGTGGTCAACAAGGTGGACAAGCCGGGCGCCAAGCCCGATGCGGTGGTGAATGCCGCGTTCGATCTGTTCGACAAGCTGGGCGCCACCGACGAGCAGCTCGACTTTCCCGTGGTCTATGCCTCGGGCATCAACGGCTGGACTTCGCTGGAAGAGGGCGAGCCGGGCCAGCAATGGGGCCCGGACATGTCCGCCCTGTTCAACACCATTCTCAAGCATGTGCCGCCGCATAGCGGCGACGCGGCAGCGCCGCTTCAACTGCAGATTTCGGCGCTGGACTACAACAGCTTCGTCGGTCGCATCGGCGTGGGCCGCATCAATGCCGGCACGATCAAACCCGGCATGGATGTGCTGGTGATGGAAGGGCCGGAGGGCAACTCGTTCAAGGGCCGTGTCAATCAGGTGCTGACCTTCCAGGGACTCGACCGCGTGCAGGTGACCGAGGCGGGCCCGGGCGACATCGTGCTGATCAACGGCATTGCCGACATCGGCATTGGCGTGACCGTCACGGATCCGCTCAACCCGGCGCCGCTACCCATGCTCAAGGTGGACGAACCGACGCTGACCATGAACTTCTGCGTCAACACCAGCCCTCTGGCCGGCCGAGAAGGCAAGTACGTCACCAGCCGCCAGATCTGGGATCGGCTGCAAAAAGAATTGCAGAGCAATGTGGCGCTGCGGGTGAAGGAGACCGACGAAGACGGCGTTTTCGAAGTCTCGGGCCGCGGCGAACTGCACTTGACGATTCTGCTGGAAAACATGCGCCGCGAAGGTTACGAACTGGCGGTGTCCAAGCCGCGTGTGGTGTTCAAGGACGTGGACGGCGTGCGCCATGAGCCGATCGAGTTGGTGACCGCTGACATCGAAGAGCAGCACCAGGGCGGCGTGATGCAGGCGCTGGGTGAGCGCAAGGGTGAGCTGGTCAATATGGAGCCGGACGGCCGCGGCCGTGTGCGCCTCGAATACCGTATTCCGGCGCGTGGCCTGATCGGTTTCACCAATGAATTCCTCAACCTGACCCGTGGCTCGGGCCTGATCTCCAATATTTTCGACGGCTACGAGCCGCACAAGGGCGAGATCGCCGGACGCAAGAACGGCGTGCTCATCTCCATGGACGATGGTGAAATCTTCACCTACGCGCTGGGCAAGCTCGATGACCGCGGCCGCATGTTCGTCAAGGCAGGTGATCCGGTTTACGAAGGCATGATCGTGGGCATACACAGCCGCGACAACGATCTGGTGGTCAACGCCACCCGGACCAAACAGCTGACCAACTTCCGCGTGTCCGGCAAGGAAGATGCGATCAAGGTCACGCCGCCTATCGACCTGAATCTGGAATATGGCGTCGAGTTCATCGAAGACGACGAACTGGTCGAAATCACCCCCAAGAGCGTGCGCCTGCGCAAACGCTATCTGACCGAACAAGAGCGCAAGCGCGCCGGTCGCTCGGCCTGAGTCTGCTCTGAATCCCGCCCCGAATCCCGCTCTACACCCCGCGCGGCAGATGGTGGCCAAACCTCACGTCCGCGCCGTGCTCGCCATGGTGGGCGCCACGCTGATGTGGAGCGTGGCGGGGGTGATCACCCGGCATCTGCATCACCAGAACGGGCTCGATCTGGTCTTCTGGCGCAGCAGCTTCGCGGCGCTGGGTGTGTTGGCCTGGCTGCTCTGGCGCCAAGGGCCACGCGGTCTGGCGCGCGACGTGCGGCATGCTTCGCCGCTGTTGTGGCTGTCGGCCGGGTTCTGGGGGGTGATGTTCACCGCCTTCATGGTGGCGCTCACCCTGACCACGGTGGCGCAAACCCTGATCGCCGAAAGTCTCAGCCCCCTCATCGCCGCCTTGCTGGGTTGGCTGGTGCTGCGCCACGCCTTGCCCGCGCGGACCTGGCTGGCCATCGCGCTTGCCCTGACGGGTATGGGATGGATCGTTTGGCAAAACCTGCATCACCTCAACGGATCGACACAGTTGCTCGGTATGCTCGTCGCGCTGGCCGTGCCGTTCAGCGCGGCGGCCAACTGGGTCAGTCTGCGACGAGCCGGGGCCGCTGTGCCGATGCAGGCTACCGTGATGTTGGGTGCGCTGTTCTCGGTGCTTGCCGTGGCGTTTCCGGCCTGGCCGGTGAGCGTGGACCTGCACGATCTGCTCTGGCTGGCGTTCTTGGGCGTGTTTCAGCTCGCTGCGCCGGGTTTGCTCGCTGTCTGGGCGGCTCAGCGTCTGGCCCCGGCAGAGGTCGGTTTGCTCGGTCTGCTGGAGATTGTGTTCGGCATTCTCTGGGCCTGGATCGGCGCGGGTGAACAACCCAGCTTCGGGACTTTGATGGGCGGTGGACTGATCATGTTCGCACTAGTAGGCAACGAATTACTGGGATGGCGGCAGATCAAACGGGGAGAGCAAATTTATGCTTAAAAATTTGCGCCACGCAGGCCTGTGGATCGGCCTGACGGCTTTGTTGTTGTCAGGCTGCGGCGGCGGGGGCGGCACCAGCGCCTCTGCTGATAGTGCGACCACGGGCGCCACACCTGTTGCCTTGAAGCGCACCACGCCGATGGGTGTGCTGGTACCGCTCTACGGCTATCCGCTGGTGTCCAGGGGCAGCGGCGCGACTTACACGACGGCCGAGAATCCCGCCTGGACGGAGGTGGCCGCTAATGCGGCCGCGGTGCCCACGGTCGCCATCATCAACCCGCAAAACGGGCCGGTCGCATGCACCACTCCGCCCTCGGCCACGCTCAGCGCTTTCACGCAGGGCATCGGTCAGCTTCACGCCGCTGGGGTGAAAGTACTGGGCTACGTTCACACCAGTTACGGCTCGCGCGCGCTCTCGCTGGTGCAGCAGGATGTGCAGACCTACGCCCAGTGTTATGGCGTGGACGGCGTTTTTTTTGATGAGGTTTCCAATAAGGGCAGCCTGGCGAGTTATTACGCAGCGGCCGCTGCCACGGTGCGTCAGGACATTCTGCCGGGCAGTGGTCAGGCCGCGCTGGTCGCGATCAATCCCGGCACCTATCCCGACCTGTCCATCGCCCAGACGGCCGACATCACGGTGATGCACGAAAGCGCAGACCTGAATCTACCCGCCGCGCCGGCGAGCCTCGCTTCTTACCCGTCGGCGAAATTCGCCTATCTGTCGCTGGGTATCAGCAATCTGACGCAGACTCAGGCGGCTACGCTTTCCAGTCTGTACCAGCAGGGCGTCGGTTATGTTTATCTGACCGATCAGGGCAGCGCCAACGATCCGTGGGCCAAGCTGAGCACCAGTTATCCGGCGCAGATCCAGATCATTCAGGCGTTGAACCAAAGCAAGAACTGAGACCCCCATCGCCCCCTCCGACTGTCGTGTAGATTTAGAGACAGAAAACAGGAGACGCGATGGAATTCGATACGGTGATTGTCGGCGCGGGTTCGGCGGGCTGCGTGCTGGCCAATCGGCTGAGTGCTGACCCTGCGCATCGGGTGTTGTTGATCGAAGCCGGTGGCCCGGACTGGCATCCCTACATTCGTATGCCTGCGGGTATTGCCAAGTTGGCGGGCCACAAGCGCTTCAACTGGGGCTACACCACGGAGCCCGAGCCGCAGCTGCACCATCGCCGTTTGTGGTGGCCGCGGGGCAGGGTGCTCGGGGGTTCGAGTGCGATCAACGCCATGTGCTATGTGCGGGGTGTGCCGCAGGACTATGACCGCTGGGCCGAGCTGACCGGAGAACCGGCGTGGTCGTGGGACGCCGCGCTGCCGCTGTTTCGCGCCATGGAATGCAACACGCGCGGCGCCGACGCTTGGCATGGTGATCAAGGCGAATTGGGGGTCAGCGATCTGCGGCATCACAATGTGCTGACCGATGCGTTCATGGCCGCTGGAGAGTCGTTCGGGTTGAACCGCAACGTCGATTTCAACGGCCCCACTCAGGAAGGCGTTGGGCTCTACCAGGTCACGCAGAAAAACGGATTGCGGCATTCCAGTGCTGCCGCCTTTCTTGCTCCCGTACGCGGGCGAAACAACCTCACCGTGCTGACGCAGACCCTGACGGAGCGCGTGCTGATCGAACGTAACCGGGCAGTCGGCGTGCAGGTGCGCACGCACGGCGCTTCTCCGACGCGCATCGAAGCCGGGCGCGTGGTGCTCAGCGGCGGGACGATCAATTCGCCCCAACTTCTGCTGCTCTCGGGCATCGGGCCAGCCGATCATCTCCGCGACATCGGCATTCCGGTCTTGCGCGATCTACCCTCCGTGGGCGAGAACCTGCAGGATCACCTCGACATCTGCACCTTGAACGCCGCCACCCAGCCCGTGACCTACGACCACGTCAATGTCGTCCTGGCCGGTTTGCAGTTCTGGCTCACCCGTCAGGGCGTTGGAACCTCCAATGCCGCCGAGGGCGGTGGCTTCATGCGCTCGCGTTACGCCACCGATGCGCGCTGCGACCTGCAATTTCACTTCGTTCCCGCGCTGCTCGACGACCATGGCAGGGGACGCCTGCCAGGCTACGGCTACACCCTGCACGCCTGCGTATTGCATCCGCGCAGCCGCGGGCGCATCCGGCTGCGCAGTGCCGATCCCGCCGCACATCCACTGATTCAACCCAACTATCTGAGCGACGCCGATGGCTTCGACCTACTGCGAATGTGCGAGGCCGCGCGCGTGTCGCGCGAAATCCTGGCGCAGCCCGCATTCGACCCATGGCGAGGCGCCGAGATCTTTCCCGGAACGCTCGTCTCGCCGGGCGGCGACTTTACCGAATTCATCCGCAGCAAGGCCGAAACGGTCTATCACCCGGTCGGAACCTGTCGCATGGGGGCAGACGAAGCCAGTGTGGTCGATCCGCAGCTTCGCGTCCGGGGCATCGAGGGCCTGCATGTCGCGGATGCGGCCATCATGCCCGAGGTCCCTACGGGCAATACCAACGCTCCGACGCTCATGATTGCCGAGCGCGCCAGCGCATGGCTCCTCGCCGATAACTGACCCCAAGTCGTGCTGTTTGTTGTTTTGCGATTGGTTTTGCAATTGGTTTTGCAATCGCACCCTTTGAATTGGGGGGGGTGCCGCCTGTGCCGGGGATAGACCTGTCATTCCCGATTGACAACAATCCCACGAGCCAAACAAGAAACCCAGATTTGTCGTCAGAACTGCCAAAAATTTCACATCGATCTGACCGCCTCGCAGCGCAAAATTCTGGCAACGAGCTGGTGTCACAACCGCGCCGAATTGCCCCCGTTCTCCTGACGCAATAATCCAATACCCAGAGTGAAAAATGTTCAAGATCTTTAATCTATACATTCCCGCAAAAATGACGCTGGAATTGCTGGTTGATCTGGCGATTTCCATTCTGTCTTTTGCGCTTGCAACCTGGTCTGTTTATGTGATGACTGTAGGTAAGCAAGATTTTTCGTATTGGATTCAGCAGGGGTTCTATCCGCTGATTCTGTATACAGCGTTGACTATTTTGCTATACACCGCATTGGGTGTTTACCGTATTGATGCGGAAAACAGCTTGCGCAGCTTTTTAGGGCGCACCTCGGTTGCGTTCGCCTTCGTCTTCTTTCCGGTTTACTGGTTCACCCTGATGTTCACCGAAGCCGGCAGTTCGTTTCGAGTGCTAGCGTTTGCCTATCTGTTTCAAATGGCACTTCTCGTGCTGATCCGTTATATTTTTTTGCGACAGACAGCGTTGTCTGGCATGACGCGACGCATTTTGATCGTCGGAAATGGGCGCGAGGCGCAAGCGCTGTCGCGCCAGATCATGGAAAATCACGGTACTTCCTATAGCATCGTCGGCTTCTATCCCACTCAGCAAAATGATCAGCCGCCGGTTCAACTTGCTGGTAAGGTGTTTGACGAAAATACGCCTCTCGAACAAGTTGTGCTCGATATGCGGGTGGATGAAATCATTGTTGCCGTGCGCGAACATCGGGGAGGCGTACTCCCGATCCGCCAACTGCTCGAGGCCCGGATTCTCGGCACGCCGGTTCACAATTTGCCGACTTTCTACGAGCGCTTGAAAGGCGAGGTTCCGCTGGAAAGCATGAAGGCGAGTTGGCTGATTTATGGAGGCGGTTTTACACAAGGCCATATCCGTGCCTGGGCCAAGCGTCTATTCGATATCATTAGCGCCAGCGTTCTTCTGCTTGCCCTCTGGCCCGTTATGTTATTGGCTGCTCTGTTCATCAAATTAGAAGATCGGGGGCCTGTATTTTTTCAGCAAGAGCGTGTCGGCTTGTTTGGAAAGTCTTTTTACTGCCTCAAATTCCGCAGTATGCGCACGGATGCAGAAAAAGATGGCGTGGCACGATGGGCCAGCACCAATGACAACCGGATCACCCGTGTCGGCGCTTTCATCCGTAAAACACGTATTGACGAACTGCCTCAGCTGATCAATGTCTTGCGCGGAGAAATGAGTATGGTCGGGCCACGCCCGGAGCGCCCGACTTTTGTGGACATGCTCGAAAAGGATATTCCCTTCTATGCGATTCGTCACAGCGTCAAACCGGGGGTCACAGGTTGGGCGCAGGTGCGCTACGCCTATGGCGCTTCGGTGGAAGACGCGAAGAGAAAGCTGCAGTTCGATCTTTACTACGTAAAAAATAACAGCGTCTTTCTCGATTTTTTCATTTTGTTCGAGACGGTGCGCGTCGTGATTTTCGGTGAAGGCGCAAGATAATTTTTAACTTTTAGAAAGAGAACGATGACAGTAGTTGCTGTGGTGGGATTGGGGTATGTCGGTCTTCCTTTGGCCGTCGAGTTTGGTAAAAAATATCGCACGATCGGATTCGACCTCTCAGTCGAAAAAATAGCGGCTTATTGCAAGCATGTCGATCCGACTGGGGAAGTTAGTCAGGAGAACCTCAAGCAGGCGAGCTTGCTCGAGCCGACAACCGATGCCTCGAAACTGAAGGAGGCCGACTTTGTGATCGTCGCCGTGCCGACGCCAGTTGACAATGCCCACAACCCGGATTTCAGCCCCCTCGTGGGCGCGAGTACCTCCGTCGGCAAATATCTCAAACCCGGCGCCATCGTGGTCTATGAATCGACCGTTTATCCTGGGGCTACCGAAGAAATCTGTGTACCGATTCTTGAAAAACAGTCGGGGCTGAAGTGGAAAAAAGATTTCTTCGTCGGCTATTCACCCGAGCGTATCAATCCGGGCGACAAAGAGCACACCCTGACCCGAATTGTCAAGGTGGTTTCCGGAGATACCCCGGAAACGCTTGAAACCGTCGCAAATGTTTATGCCTCGGTGATTACGGCCGGGGTTCACCGAGCCGAAAGCATCAAAGTGGCCGAGGCGGCGAAAGTGATTGAAAACACGCAGCGTGACCTGAATATTGCGCTGATGAATGAGTTGTCGCTCATTTTCCACCGCATTGGCATTGATACGCTGGACGTGCTCAAGGCGGCGGGTACCAAGTGGAATTTCCTGCCATTTCGTCCGGGCCTGGTGGGTGGGCATTGCATCGGTGTCGATCCTTATTACCTCACGCACAAGGCCGACATGCTCGGCTATCACCCGCAAGTGATTCTGGCGGGGCGTCGCATCAATGACGGTATGGGCAAATACATCGCTGAACAGACGATCAAGCAAATGAGTCAGGCGGGCCTGCCGATCAAGGGGAGCGACGTGATCGTTCTCGGTCTGACATTCAAGGAAAACTGCCCCGATCTGCGCAATTCCAAGGTGATCGACGTGATTCGCGAACTGGCGTCATATGGGGTCAACGTGATCGTGCACGATCCCATTGCTAATGCGGACGAGGCTGTGCATGAATATGGCGTCACGCTCACGCCTTGGGCCGAATTGCCTCGCGCTCAGGCGATCGTGGCGGCCGTGGCGCACCAAGCCTACAAGGACATGTCGGTCGCCGAAACTCTCGAAAAGCTGCTGCCGTCTGGCATTTTCATGGACATCAAGTGCCAATACGACGCTGCCGCGCTTCAGTCGCACGGTGCCCAGGTCTGGAGACTTTGAGCCGCCATGTCGATCGAGCAAATGCTGTCTTCGAAGCCCCAGCGCTGGCTGGTGACGGGGAGCGCCGGATTCATCGGCTCTCACCTGATCCAAACGCTTCTGACCCATGGCCAGGACGTGGTCAGTCTGGACAATTTTTCAACCGGCCATCAATCCAATCTGGATGAAGTGCGGCGCCTCGTTGGCGAAGAGGCCTGGAAGCGGCACACCTTCATCGAGGGTGACATTGTCGATCCGCAGACCTGCCAGCGGGCTTGTCAGGGCGTCAACATCGTGTTGCATGAGGCGGCTTTGGGATCTGTGCCGCGCTCGATTGAAAACCCGCTGGCAACGCATGCGGTCAACGCCACGGGTTTTCTGAACATGCTGGTCGCCGCGCGCGACGCGGGCGTGGGTCGCTTCGTTTACGCGGCTTCTAGTTCCACCTATGGCGATCACCCGGGCTTGCCCAAGGTCGAGGACCTCATCGGCAAGCCGCTGTCGCCCTATGCGGTGACCAAATATCTCAACGAACTTTATGCCGACGTATTCGGCCGGGTCTATGGCTTGAAGAGCATCGGGCTGCGCTATTTCAACGTGTTCGGCACCCGCCAGGATCCCAATGGCCCTTATGCGGCGGTGATTCCCAATTGGGCCAAAGCCATCCGCGGCAATCAGCCTTGTTTCATCAATGGCGACGGCGAAACCACGCGCGACTTCTGCTATATCGACAACGTGGTGCAGGCCAATGTGCTGGCAGGGCTGAGTACGCATCCTGAATCGGCGAATCAGGTCTACAACGTGGCGTTTGGCGAGCAAACCAGCCTGAACACCCTTCACCAGTTGTTGAGCGAGGAAATCATGGCGCTCGACACTAGCGTGAAATTCACCCCGCCGGTCTACCGCGACTTTCGCAAGGGTGACGTGCGTCATTCCCTTGCCGATATCAGCAAGGCCAAACGCCTGTTGGGCTACAGCCCCGATTTCAGCGTGCGCGCGGGCTTGAAAATCGCCATGCCGTGGTACGTTGCCAAGTCGTAAAGGTCAAGGTTTGATCGTTGATCTTTCTCTCAGCAAGCTGCCGGATAGACAGCTTGCTGAGAGAGCAAGGCAGGGCGTCAATCCGGGCGTTGAATTGACCCGTTCAGACCGTCGCCGGGGTGGCGTCGAGTGAGGGGTAGTCGGTGTAGCCTGCTTCGCCGCCGCCGTAGAAGGTGGCAGGGTTGGGTTTGTTCAGTGCAGCGCCTTGCTGAAAACGCGCCACCAGATCCGGGTTGGCGATGAAGGGGCGGCCGAAGGCTACCGCGTCGGCCAGTCCCGAAGCCAAGCGGGCCTCGGCGGATTCCCGGGTGTAGTTGCCGCAGACGATGATGCTGCCCGCATAGGCGGCACGCAGCTTTTTGCGGAACTCGTCGGTCAGCGCCGGGCCGCCCGCCCAGTCGGGTTCGGCGATGTGGACGTAGGCGATGCCGCGGCGGTTGAATTCCTGCGCCAGGTAAAGGTGAATCTCTTCGGTCTGCGCATCCTGAATGTCGTGACGATTGAAATGCGGCGAGATGCGCACCCCTACCCGGTTGGCGCCTGCCACCGCAATCAGCGCATCGATGGCTTCGAGCACGATGCGGGCGCGGTTTTCCAAGCTGCCGCCGTATTGATCGGTGCGTTGATTGGTGTTGGTCGCGAGAAATTGTTGCAGTAGATAGCCGTTGGCGCTGTGCAGCTCCAGCAGGTCGAAGCCCGCTTCAAGCGCGCGCTCGGCTGCTCGTCGATAGTCGGCGATGATGCCCGGAATTTCGGCGGTTTCGAGCGCGCGCGGCATATCGCAGGGCACGCGCTTGGGGCCTTCATCAGGCAGCACGACGAAGGATTCGCCCGTGTCGCTACGCAGGGCACTGGGCGCGACCGGGGCCTGGCCGTCCTGTTGAAGCAGATGATGGGAGATGCGTCCCACATGCCAGAGCTGCATGGCCATATGGCCGCCGGCGGCGTGCACCGCATCGGTGACTATTTTCCAACCGGCGACTTGCGCGTCGGTGTAAATGCCCGGGGTGAAGGCGTAACCCTGACCTTGCCGGGAAATTTGCGTGGCCTCGCTCACGATCAGTCCGGCGGAGGCGCGCTGGGCGTAATAGCGTGCATTCATTTCGCCCGGAATGTCGCCCGGTTGTTGCGCGCGGGAGCGCGTCAGCGGCGCCATCACCATGCGGTTGGGCAGTTGCAGGGCGCCGAGTTGCAGAGGGGTGAACAGGGTAGGTGCAGTCATGTCATTCCTTTTGTTGTTGCAGTGCCGCAATATCGTAGGGGGCTTTCGCAAGGCCTGCACGAGTGCTGAAAAACAGACCGAACCTCCCAGCTCAGCGCGCGAAGCTGGGCCTCGTAGAGCGACGGATAGCGCGCTTTGCGCGTCAGCCAGACCTGAAGCAGAAAGCTGATGACCACCGCGAGCATGGTGGGCGCCATGAGATTGGTGGCGATGGACACGCGCGCGGCACCGCCTAACCAACTGCGGCGCTGGTGATGGCGCAGGGCAGAGCGCGGTCGTCTGTTGACAGGGGCAGGTCAACAAGCCGCTCTATTCATCACAAAATCAGATATAAAAAATCAGAACAATTCGTTTGTTGAATCAATGGTCGGCGGCTAAGGTCTATCCATCTCATTAAAAAGAGACAGCCTCCACCATGTCCGCCCTGTTCAAACCGCTCGATCGTCTGTTCTCCAACGGCCAGCCGCTGCACAATCCGCTCACCCCGCCGCCTGGCGATACCGAGGTGAAGACGACCACCTGCTATATGTGCGCCTGCCGCTGCGGCATCAAAGTGCATCTGCGCGATGGCGAGGTGCGGTTCATCGAGGGCAACCCCAATCATCCGCTCAACCAGGGCGTGATTTGCGCCAAAGGGTCGGCCGGCATCATGAAACAGGTGTCGCCCGCGCGCTTGACGCAGCCCTTGCGCCGCAAACCCGGCAGCGAGCGCGGCGCGGGTGAGTTCGAGCCGATCTCGTGGGACGAAGCGCTGCAGACGCTGGAAGACCGGCTACGTCACCTGCGCGCCACCGACCCCAAGCAATTCGCGCTGTTCACCGGGCGCGACCAGATGCAGGCGCTCACCGGGCTGTTCGCCCGGCAGTACGGCACGCCCAACTATGCCGCGCATGGTGGCTTTTGCTCGGTGAACATGGCTGCTGGCATGATTTACACCTTCGGTGGCAGTTTCTGGGAATTCGGCGGGCCCGATCTGGAGCGCGCCAAGCTGTTCGTGATGATCGGCACCGCTGAAGATCACCACAGCAACCCGATGAAAATCGCGCTGTCCAAATTCAAGCGGGCGGGCGGGCGCTTCATCTCCATCAACCCGGTGCGCACCGGTTACTCCGCCATTGCCGATGAGTGGATCCCGATCCGCCCCGGCACCGATGGCGCTTTGCTGCAGGCGTTGGTGCACGAACTGCTGCGCACCGGCCGATTCGACGACGAGTTCGCCGCGCACTACACCAATGGCGCACAACTGCTGCGGGTGCAGCCGGGCCACGCGCAAGACGGCTTGTTCATCCCCGATGCCTCTGGCGCGGCGCAATCGCAAGGCCGGATGTGGTGGGACGCCGTGACCCAGCGCCCCGTGCCCGCCTGGGCTGAGGGCGCGCAGCCTGCGCTTTCCGGCCACTACCGTCTGCCCGATGGCACGCCGGTGGCGCCCGCGCTGCAACTGCTGCGCGAACAACTGGCCGACAGCACGCCCGAATGGGCCGCAGAGATCACCGGGGTGAGCGCCGAGCGCATTCGCCAACTGGCGCAAGAGATGGCGCAGGCCGCGCTCGATCAGGGCGAAGACCTGCCCATCGCCTGGACCGACTGGCTCGGCCGCGAGCACGCCACCGTGCGCAGCAAACCGCTGGCGTTTCACGCCATGCGGGGCCTCGCGGCGCATTCCAACGGCTTTCAGACCATCCGCGCCCTGTCGGTTCTGATGAGTCTGCTGGGCACGATCGATGCGCCCGGCGGATTTCGCCACAAGGCGCCTTACCCGAAGGACGTTCCGCCCGAGGTGCGAAACCCGCGCGGCCCGCAGGACGTGCGGCCCGACACGCCGCTGAACGGCGCGCCGCTGGGCTGGCCGACTTCGCCCGACGATCTCGCGCTGATGGACGACGGCAGCCCGCTGCGCATCGACAAGGCGTTTTCCTGGGAGCATCCGCTGGCGGTGCATGGCCTGATGCACAACGTCATCACCAACGCCTGGCGCGGCGACCCTTATCCCATCGACACCCTGCTGATCTTCATGTCCAACATGGCGTGGAATTCGGCCATGAACACCGTGGACGTGCGGCAGATGTTGCGCGACAAGCGCGAAGACGGCAGCTACCGCATTCCCTTTCTCGTGGTGTGCGATGCCTTTCAGAGCGAGATGACCGCCTTCGCCGATCTGCTGCTGCCCGACACCAGCTATCTGGAGCGGCATGACGCCATGTCCTTGCTCGACCGGCCCATCTCCGAGTTCGACGGCCCGGTGGATTCGGTACGCGTGCCCGTGCTGCCGCCTCTGGCGCAAACGCGGCCATTCCAGGAAGTGCTGGTGGAGCTTGCAGGTCGCCTCGGCCTGCCGGCCTTCGTGAACGCCGACGGCAGCCGCAAGTACAAAAACTATCCCGACTTCATCGTCAACTACGAAACCGCGCCCGGCTCAGGCATTGGCTTTCTGTCGGGCTGGCGCGGCAAGGACGGCACGCAGTCGCTCAAGGGCGAGCCCAACCCAAAGCAATGGGAGATGTATGCGCAGAACGACTGCGTGCACTTTCACCACCTGCCCGAGTCGTTGCGCTATATGCGCAACTGGAACCGCGACTACCTCGACTTTGCGCAGGAGCAGGGCTGGCGCGCGCGCAACACGCCCATCGTCATCGCGCTCTACTCCGACGTGCTGCAGCAGTTCCGGCTGGCAGCGCGCGGCCAGCGCCCCGGTCGGCAACCGCCCGAAGCGCTGCGGGCGCGGGTGGCGCATCACTTCGATCCGCTGCCCTTCTGGGAGCCGCCGCTGGAACATGCGGCTACCGATCTGGCGCGCTTTCCACTGGCCGCCGTGACCCAGCGCCCGATGGCGATGTATCACGCCTGGGACTCGCAGAACGCCTGGCTGCGGCAGATTCACGGCCACAACCGGCTTTACGTCAATCCCGCAGTAGCCGCTCAGCAAGGCATCGCCGATGGCGACTGGCTGTGGATCACCTCGCCCTGGGGCCGGGTGCGGGCCCGCTGTCAATACAGCGAGGCGGTCGAGCCCGGCACAGTCTGGACCTGGAATGCCATCGGCAAGGCCAGCGGCTTCTGGGGACTGCATCCGCATGCCGAAGAGGCGCAGACCGGCTTTCTGCTCAACCATCTCATCCGCGAAGAACTGCCGGCCAACGCGCTGGGCGCGGGGCAGGGACTGATCTCCAACAGCGACCCGGTCACCGGCCAGGCCGGCTGGTATGACGTGCGGGTGCGCATCGACCACGCCGAAGCCCCGCCTGAAACCGACGAGCCCCTGCCTGCTTTCGCCGAGCAGAGCTGGCCGCAATTTGCTCCTCCCGCCGCGCTACCCCACCCTGCGCCGCACGCACCGCAGCTCAGTGTGCTGCGTTATTTCGCCGGGCGTTCGTCCCGCCAAGGAAAACAGCCATGACCCAACTCGCGCTGGTCATCGACCTCAATGTCTGCGTGGGCTGCCACGCCTGTGTCACTTCCTGCAAACAGTGGAACACCTCCGGTACGGCCGGGCATCTGAGCGACCACGAACCCTACGGCGAGAATCCGCTGGGGGTGTTTTTCAACCGGGTGCAGACCTACGAGGTGGGGCAGTTTCCGCAGACGCAGACCGTGCACTTTCCCAAGAGCTGCCTGCACTGCGAAGAGCCGCCCTGCGTGCCCGTTTGCCCGACCGGCGCGTCGTACAAACGCCAGGAAGACGGCATCGTGCTGGTCGATAACGACAAGTGCATCGGCTGTAAATACTGTTCCTGGGCCTGCCCCTACGGCGCGCGCGAATACGACGAAGACCGCGGGGTGATGACCAAGTGCACCCTTTGCGTCGATCGCATCTACGACGAGAGCATTCCGCAGGCGCAGCGCCGCCCGGCCTGCGTCAACGCCTGCCCGACCAACGCGCGCCTGTTCGGCGATGTGCACGACCCCGAGTCCGAGGTGTCTCGCGCCATCCGCGAACGCGGCGGCTATGCCCTGATGCCCGAACTCGGCACCCGCCCGGCCAATCACTATCTGCCTCGCCAACTGCCGCAAGGCGTTGCACCGGCGAACGCGGAGGCCGCGTCGCCGCACCAGACCACGGCGCGCCCACAAGCCGCTGCGGTGCGCCCGGCGCCGAGGGAAGCGGCGCTGGAAGTCGAAGCGCGCGGGTTGTTCGCCAAGCTGTTCGGCGCGTTCTCCAAGCCCTCGCCAGCGCGCGCGGACCACAAGACCGTCGAGATCACTCAACTGGAGGCTCGCTAAAGTCATGCGTCCCGCGTTTTCCGTTTTATTGCTCACCACCCTGGTCGGCTGCGCACAGGGGCTGGGGGTTGTGGTGGCGCTGCCAGCGCTGTTCGGCGCGGCGCAGAGCGCCTCTTGGCTGGCGTTCTGCAGCTTGAGTCTGTGGATCATCCTGGGGCTGGGCGTTATCGGGCTGGCCGCCTCGTTCGGCCATCTCGGACGCCCGGAGCGCGCCTGGCGCGCCGCCGCCATGTGGCGCACCTCCTGGCTGTCGCGCGAGGTCATCGCCCTGCCGGCCTTCCTGGGATTGACCGCCTTGAGCCTGCTGGGCATTCAAACCCTGCACGATTGGCCTGGTCTGCTGGCCGCGGTCTTGATCGTTGGTGCGCTGGCGCTCTGGGTTTGCACCGCCATGATCTACGCGGGGGTGCGGTTTCTGCGCGAATGGGCTACTCCGCTCACCGTGCTGAACTTCGTGCTGATGGGGCTGGCCAGCGGCTGTCTGCTGGCTTCCGTGCTGGCGCTGTGGCGGCTTGCGCCGCAGGCGGCGATCTATGCCCGCGCCGCCGCCGCATTGCTGGGCGTTGCCCTAGTGGGGCGTCTGGCGGCGCTGCTGCGTGTGCGGGGTCTGACACCTGCGGGGTCGATGCAGTCGGCCATCGGGGTGGGCAGTGCGGTGATCCGCCAGACCTCCAAGGGCTTCACCGCCGGGGCATTCAACACCCGCGAGTTCTTTCATGGACGAAGCGCGCTGTGGGTGACGAGTGCGCGCTGGGGCTTCGTGGTGTTTGGCTTCGTGCTGCCGATCTTGCTGCTGCTTCTCACTCCGCAGCCGCTGCGCTTGGTCGGTTGGCCGCTGGCGCTGGCGAGCAATCTGCTGGGCATGCTCGCCGAGCGCTGGGATTTTTTCGCTCAGGTCCGTCATCCGCAAAACCGCTATTACCAGGCCGCGCTGTGACCGATTGAAACCAGCGGGAACGCCCGCCCGCAGCGCGGCTCCATCCTTCTTTTGAAAGAGGATGAACATGCGTGGAATCGGCTTTTTGTGCGGCGGGTTGTTGGTGTTGGCGTGCTTCGGGCAGGCGCAGGCCGCGATTGAGGTGAAGACCCCGCCCATCTGCCTGTCGCAACCGCGTAGCGCAGATTGCGCCGCACAGATACGGCGCGCGCTCAATGAGCGCATGACCCATCTCTATCGCCTGGAATTGCAGAAGGTGATGGGCACCTACACCGAGCGGCGACTCGATCATGCGCAGAATCTGTGGCGGCGCTGGGCGAATGCGGAATGTGAGTTCCGCAACGGTCCGCCCGATTGGCAAAATGCCGCCTGGAGCACGCGGCAGGATGACTGTCTGTCGGGCATGATCCGCACCCGAATCGCCCAGCTCGACGGCTTTTTGCACTGTTCCGGCGCCACCTGCCCGCCCAAATGACCCGCGTCAGATAAGGTTCAGCATGTGCTTGCATCATCCACTGAAAACCCAAGGAGACCGCCATGCCCAACCCCTCGAACCCGACCGACGTCCTGCTGCATGAACGCGATGCGCGCGGCGTGGTTACCCTCACGCTCAACCGCCCGCAGGCGTTCAACGCCTTGTCGGAGGCTTTGCTCGATGCACTGCAGGCGCAGATCGACGCCTTGACGGAAGACGACGCCGCCCGCGTGGTCATCCTGCGCGGCGCAGGCCGAGCTTTTTGCGCCGGGCACGATCTCAAGGAAATGCGCGCCCAGCCCTCGCAGGCCTATTACCAGTCGCTTTTCGCCCGTTGCGGCAAGGTCATGACCGGGCTGATGCGGCTGCCCCAGCCCGTCATCGCGCAGGTGCATGGCATCGCCACGGCGGCCGGCTGTCAGCTGGTGGCGAGTTGCGATCTGGCGGTGGCCAGCGCTGACGCGCGCTTTGCCGTCTCGGGCGTGAACTACGGGCTGTTCTGTTCCACGCCCGGCGTGGCGCTGGCGCGCAATCTGCCGCGCAAGCAGGCGATGGAAATGCTGCTCACCGGCGAGTTCATCGACGCTGCCACCGCCCAGCAGCGCGCCCTCATCAATCGCGTCGCCCCGGCCGATGCGCTGGAAGCTGAAGTGGAGCGACTGGTCGCCAGCATTCTGAACAAACCCGCCGCCGCGGTGCGCATGGGCAAGGCGCTGTTCTACCGCCAGGTCGAGACCGGCATCGATGCGGCTTACCAACTCGCGGCGCAGACCATGACCTGCAATATGCTCGACGACTGCGCGCTAGAAGGCGTACAGGCCTTCATCGAAAAACGCGAACCGAGTTGGCGCGTGGCCTCAGGCGCCTGATGACGTACTTGATGTCTCACCCGGCGCGGGCAGCCGCGCCAGCTCGATGACGATGAGGGACAGATTGTCGCCGCGGCCGCCGGCGCGGGTGCGGGCCTTGTCGATCAGGTACTGACAGCACTCGCGCGGCTGCAGTTTGGAGGTGGCGATTTCCAGATCCTGATCGGTAAAGTAGTGCCACACGCCGTCGCTGCACAGCATGAGCACATCACCCGGCATCAGCGGGCTTTCTTCCACCGGCTTGGACGGCAGCTCCGACATGCCCAGACTGCAGGTCAGCACATTGCTCATCGGATGGTTGCGGGCCTTGGCTTCGGTGATCTCGCCCTTGTCGACCAGGGTTTGCACATACGAGTCATCGGTGGTGCGCAGCAGCAGCCGACCGTTGCGGAAGATATAGAGGCGGCTGTCGCCCACATGCGACCAGTAGCAGCGGCCTTCGTCGGCGTGAAACAGGGCGCAGACGATGGTGGAATGCGGCTCCTGCTCGGTGGACAGGGCGGTGAGCCGGATCATGCTGTGGCTTTCCTGCACGATCTGCTGCAGCAGCGCATGCGGGTCGTCGCTGTCCGGGTGGTAGCGCTCGAACAGTTGCTGCGCGGTGAGCATGACCTGATCGGCCGCCTTGCGTCCGCCGCTTTTTCCGCCCATGCCGTCGGCAATCACTGCCAGCACGCAGCCCTGCACGCGGGGGTGGGCAATGACCCGCAGTTGATCTTGCTGATACGGCCGGTCGCCTTTGTGCAGGCCACTTGCCGCGCTCAGCCGCCAGCGGGTACCCGCACGGTGCTGCACCGGCGTGGGCAGGGGCGGCAACCGGGACGGCGGGTAGTGATCGGTGGGATCCATAGAATCGGCGGCGATTCAGTGCAGAAGGCGGCGATGAGTGAGCGGATGAACAAACTGATGGAACACATTGATTCTAGGGGGCGCGCATGTCCGCCTTCGCCATGCTGCGCGGCACTGGAAAGTGCCCGCCATCGGCATGCGCGCTGATTCCCCGTCTTCGACGCCTCAGGCGCCAGAACCCTCCACGGCTTTGGCCGAGCATTGCGACGCGCTGTTTTCTCCCGGCAGTCCGCTGCAGGAGGAATTGCCGCAGTGGTCGGTGCGCGAGGGGCAGCGAGAGCTGGCGATGGCGGTGGCCGGGGCCATCGCCGACCGGGCCATCCTCATGGCGGAAGCGGGTACGGGCACGGGCAAAACGCTGGCCTATCTCGTGCCTGCGCTGTTGCATGGCGGGCGGGTGATCATTTCCACCGCGACCCGCAATCTGCAGGATCAGCTCTACAACAAGGATCTGCCCGCAGCACGCCGTGCGCTGGGCGCAGCGGTGAGCACCTGCGTGCTCAAAGGCCGCTCGAATTACGTCTGCCTCTACCGCCTGCAGCGCGCGGCGGAATGGGTGCACGGCCGCCATGCTCATGCGCAATTGCGCCGCATCACGCAGTTCGCCAAAAGCGATGCACGCGGCGATCTGTCGGCGCTGTCGGGGCTGGAAGAAAACTCCGCGCTGGGCTATCTCGTCACCTCCACCACCGACAACTGCCTCGGGGCAGACTGCCCTGACTACAAAGCCTGTTTTGTGATGAAAGCGCGCCGCGAGGCCTTGGCTTCCGACGTGGTGATCATCAATCACCATCTGTTTTTCGCCGATCTGGCGTTGCGCGGCGAAGGCGTGGCCGAATTGCTGCCGACCGCAGACACGCTGATTTTCGACGAAGCGCATCAGCTTGCCGAAATCGGGGTGCAATTCCTCGGGGCGCGCTGCGGCACGGCGCAGGTGGTCGATCTCAGCCGCGACGTGCTGGCCGCAGGCCTGCAACACGCCAAAGGCCTGGCCGACTGGCAGACCTTGAGCGGTGCACTGGAGCGCGCGGCGCGCGATTTGCGCCTGGCCGCACCGCAAAACCCCGGGCGTCTGAGTCAGCCCCAGGTGCTCGATCTGCCCGGCTGGGACGTAGCCTTGCACGACCTCCAGGCGCAACTGGCGCATACCGCGGAGGTGCTGTCGGCCCATGTCGAGGCGGCGGCTGAGTTCGAGCGGCTGATGGATCGCTGCACCGCCTTGCACCAGGCCTTTTCAAGTTGGCAGGCTGCACCTGACCCCGATCAGACCGACGCACCGCCGCAGGTTCGCTGGGCCGACGTGGGCAGCGCGCATCTGCGGTTGCAAGCCGCGCCCTTGTCCATCGCACCGGCGTTTGCCGCCCTGGTGGCCCAACGCAGTCAGGCCTGGATTTTCACCTCGGCGACCTTGAGCGTGGGCGGCAGCTTTCGCCACGCCCGCGCCGCGCTGGGGCTGACACCGGAGCAGGGCGGCTGTGCGCCGGTGGAAGACGGGACGGCACCGCGTTGCCGCGAATTGCGCGTGGCCAGCCCGTTCGACTATGCCGAGCAAGGGCGCTTGCTGGTGCCGCAAGACTTGCCGCTGCCCAACCAGCCGGGCCATTCGGAATCGGTGGGGGCGCTCGCCGCCCAACTCGCCACGGGCAATACCGGCGGCACGTTCGTGCTCACCACCACGCTGCGGGCGGCGAAGATCATCGCGCAAACCCTGCGCGCGCTGCTGCCGGGCAGGGCGGTGCTGGAACAGTTCGACGAATCGAAAGCCGCCTTGCTGGCCCGCTTCGCCAGCACGTCGCAGGCGGTGCTGGTGGGCAGTCAGAGTTTTTGGGAGGGCGTCGATCTGCCTGGTGACCGGCTGACCCTGGTGATCATCGACAAACTACCGTTCGCCCCGCCCGACGACCCGCTCACCGCCGCACGGCTCAAGCAGATCGAGGCCGAAGGGCGCAGCGGCTTTGCCGACTACAGCATGCCCCAGGCCGCACTCTCGCTGCAGCAAGGGGCGGGGCGGTTGATCCGCACCGAAAGCGATAGGGGAGTGCTGGTGGTGTGCGACCGGCGCCTGACGGCGACCGGCTGGGGGCGACAACTTCTGGCGAGCCTGCCGCCCTTCACGCGCGTGAGCCAAACGGCAGAGGCTCAGGCGTTTTTGCAGGGAACGAAGTGAATCAGGCTTACCAGAGCTTCCAGAACGGATCGTCGCGTTTGGGCAGGCCTTCGGTGAGATAGGTGCTCTGCGGGTAGTTCAGCTTGAGCACGCGCTCGGCGTCGTCGCGCAGTTGGGTCATGCCCAGTTTGCCGTAGGCATCGACCAGTATCGCCAGGGCGAGTTGATTGGCCGGCGCGTCCTGGTAGTGTTCGATGGCACGTTGCGCGCGGTCGGCCGCAGCGACATAGGCCCCACGACGGTAATAGAACAGCGCGACATGCGTTTCATACTCGGCCAACGAGTTCACGATGTAGCGCATGCGCTGGCGGGCGTCGGGCGCGTACTTGCTCTCAGGAAAACGGGTGACGAGTTCCTTGAAACTCTCGAACGACTGTTTGGCCGCAGCTTGGTCGCGCTCGTAGAGCTTCTGGTCGGACAGGAAGGAGAACCAGCCCTGATTGGTGTTGAAGTTGATCAGGCCCTTGAGGTAGAGCACATAGTCGGTGTAGGGGTTGTTGGGGTAGAGCTTGAGAAAGCGGTCGGCGGCGGCCAGGGCCTGCGCCCGCTCGCCCTGCTTGTAGTTGCCGTAGGCGATCTCGATCAGCGCCTGCTGCGCCAACAGCCCGTAGGGGTAGCGCGACTCGAGCTTCTCGTACAGCTTCACACCCTTGTCGGTGTTGCCGCTGTTCATCTCGTCCTTGGCCTCTGCATACAATTTGGCCGACGACCAGCCCAGGGTTTCGTCTTTCGACGGCGTGGAGGCACAGCCTGCAAGGCCCAGCAGCACGACTGCCGCCGCAGCGCCCAACAACCGCAACGTCCAGAGACGGTACAACGCAACACGCATATCAATCGCCCAGGGTGGTGTAAAGCTTGCAGATTATAGGGAGCCTCGCTTCCCCCTCATGACCGATCTCTCTCCACATGCTTCGCCCTCTGCGGTCGACGGCGATTTCGCCGATCTCGACGAAGACAGCGCCGCTGTCGATTCGACGGTGCTCGAAGCCGTCGTCCCCGAGGCCGACGCCGGGCAGCGGCTCGACAAAGTGCTTGCCGCGCAGTTTTCGCAATATTCCCGCAGCCGCCTGCAGCAGTGGTGCGAAGCGGGGCTGGTGCGCATGGGCGCTCAGGTGGCTGGCGTGCGCGACAAGGCCCGCGCGGGCGAAACCCTGCGCATCGCCGTGCCCGCAATGCCTGAAGACACCGCCTTCGCACCCGAAGACTTGCCACTCAACGTGGTGTTTGAAGATGCCGATCTGGCCGTGCTCAACAAACCGGCGGGGCTGGTGGTGCATCCGGCCGCGGGCAACTGGAGCGGCACCCTGCTTAACGGCTTGCTGGCCCGCTACCCCGAGACGGCAGGGCTGCCGCGAGCGGGCATCGTTCACCGTCTCGACAAAGACACCAGCGGGCTGATGGTGACGGCGCGTACGCTGGAGGCGCAGACCGAGTTGGTGCGCCGGTTACAGGCGCGCACCATCCACCGCCAATATCTCGCGCTGGCCTGGGGCTCGGTGAGCCGCGCATTCAACGTGGAGGCGCCCATTGGCCGTCACCCGCGCGACCGTCTGCGCATGGCGGTGGTGCATGGCGGCAAACCAGCCCGTACCGATTTCACCCCGCTGGCCGAACTCGACACCCGCTGGGGGCCGCTGACGGCGCTGCGCTGCAAGCTGCACAGCGGGCGCACGCATCAGATTCGGGTGCATCTGCAGTTTGCCAAGCTGGAGATGGTGGCCGATTCGGTTTATGGCGGGCGCTTGCGGCCCGATCTGCCCTTGCAGCGTCAGGCGCTGCATGCCGCGCGGCTGGCGTTTGCCCATCCCCTGAACGACAAGCCGATGGATTTCATCGCTCCCATTTCGGACGATATAGCGAGTTTCTGGGACGCCTGCGGCGGTGAGCCGGAAGAGATCGATCCGCAGGGCTGGTGAGCGCTGCCCTATCTTTGCACGCGTCAGGGGGATGAAGCCCGGACGAACTGCTCGAAATGCAGCCCGGGCTCTTGCTGCCAAGCCTGCAGATAGGCCGCGTTGAGCCGCCGTTTGCGGTGCAGACACGCAGCCAATGTCGCGGTTTCGCCCGAGGCCGGCGACAAGCGCGACAACATCTGCGCGTAGGCCCGCTCGGCCCGGTGGCTGGCAGAGGGCATGTGATGCGTGGCCGAATCGGGGCGAATGCGGTAGTGCATCAAGGGTTGCGGATGCACGAACAGACCGCCGGCGTTGACCACGGCAACGTGGTTGAACAACAGGTCTTCGGCGAAATCGAGGGCTTCATCCCAGGTGTGGGTGATGCAATCGCGGCGGTACACCGGGCAGAATCCGCCGTCGATCAGCAGACTGTCCTGCGGCGAGAGGTGTCCGTGTTTTGGCAATACCGGGGTCAGCTTCGGCGTGCCTGGCGCGTCGAGGGCGGTGATCGCCATGCGGCACACCGCGGCGCCGTGGACATCGGCCAAAGGGAGCAAGGCGGCGGCGCGGCCGGGCAGCCAGAGATCGTCCGCATCCAGAAACGAGATAAAGTCGCCGCTGGCGCGATTCAGTCCGATATTGCGCGCTGCCGACGGCCCGGCCGCGATGCGTCCTGTCGTGGCGGATAGGCACTCCAGAGCTTGTCGGCGGGCAGCGGTGAAGTGGTGGGCATAGTCGGTGCCGTCATCCGCAACCACGATGACTTCGAGGGCGAGCCCGTCTGGCTGCTGCTGCGCCGCCAGCGAATCCAGCGCATCGCCGATGAAGGCGTGCGACCGATGGGCGGGAATGATGACGGAAAGGCGCATCGCAGGGTAGAAGGATAGGGACTGAAACGGGTTGTACGCTTTCACTATAAATTGCGCACCCAGCCCACAGGCTGCGGACTCTGCCGACCGCAGCAGATTGATACATCCCTTACCCTTTTTCCGGGCCCGGCTTGCCGCTGGCCTCATATGTCATGCTCCACACGCCTGTTCTGACGGACTTCAGCCCTGACAACCTCGCTGCACCCGCGGCGCAAGCGCCCTGGCTGCAAGTTGCCTGGCCGGGAAACCCGCGGGTGCGCGCGGTGTTCTCCAGCTGCGCCGGGGGCGTGAGTGTCGCGGCCTATGGCTGCGCGCGAAGCACCTTGGGCGGTGGAATGAATCTGGGCAACCATGTCGGCGACGATCCGGCCGCCGTCTCAAAGAACCGCAGGCTGCTCAGCGACGCGCTGGGCGGCGCACAGCCTCGCTACTTGCAGCAGGTGCACGGCATCGCGGTGGCCGATCTCGATCAGTTCCATGACGATGACCCGGAACCCGTGGCGGACGCGGCCTGCACTTCGCAGCGCGGCGTTGCGGCCACGGTGCTGGTCGCCGATTGTCTGCCGGTGTTGTTTGCCGCACCTGAGGGCAGGGCGGTGGCCGCCGCGCATGCCGGGTGGCGTGGCCTGGCGGGTGGCGTGCTCGAAGCCAGCCTGCAAGCCGTCTGCGACCGCGCCGGTTGCCCTGCGGCCGAAGTGCAGGCCGTGTTGGGCCCGGCGATCGGGCCCGGGGCGTTCGAGGTGGGTGATGAGGTGAGGGCGGCTTTTGTCAGCCTTCATCCGCAGACAGCCGTCGCGTTTTTGCCGGGCCAGCCGGGAAAATGGTGGGCCGACCTCTGGCAGCTTGCGCGCATCCGCCTGCAGGCGGCGGGTCTGTCGGCCGAGCATATTGCGGGCGGCGGTCTTTGCACCTTTGGCCTTGCCCAGCGGTTTTACTCCTACCGCCGCCAACCGGTTACCGGGCGGCAGGCCGGCTGCATCTGGGTGGAGTAGAGTGGTTTCCGCATCGTGGAAGCGCCGTTGACACGGCCTGCGGCCTGTTCAAGAATGCCGTGGCCTGCCGCTTTTGCGGATGGGCTCGCTCCCTTCCCCGTCGCACCCAACCCCATGGCCCAAAACACTTCGACCGGTTCCGCTGCGCCGCCTTTTTTTTCGGGACAGACCGAACCTTGGGCTGCATGGGCCGACATGCAGCCGGTGTGGACTTCGCTGCTTTCAGGCGCGGCAAAGGGGCAACCCGTCCTGTTCGAGCCCTCGCGGCTGCAGGCGCTGCAACAACGCTACGTTGACGAGTTTCGCCAGTTGTGGAGCGGTCTGTTGGAGGCGGACGCGGCCAGTCCATCGGCCCCGCCGGAAAATGATCGGCGTTTCTCCCACAATTCCTGGGCAGAGAGCCGCATTTCCCGCTACACCGCGGCGCTCTATCTGCTGGGCGCGCGGGCCCTGTTCGATTTGGCCGAAAACGTGCAGACCGACGAGACGACGCGGCAGAAGCTGCGCTTCGCGGTGCAGCAGTGGGTCGATGCGGCGGCGCCGTCCAACTTTCTGGCGCTCAATCCCGAGGCCCTTGAGAAAGCGGTGCAGACGCAGGGGGAAAGCCTGCGCGCCGGCGTAGAAAATTGGCTCAAGGATCTGAAACAGGGTCGAATGACGCAGACCGATGAATCGGTTTTCGAGGTGGGCCGCAACGTGGCGACCACCGCAGGTCAGGTGGTGTTTGAAAACGATTTGTTCCAGCTCATCGAGTACACCCCGCTGACTGAGCGCGTGCATGCGCGGCCGCTGCTGTTCGTGCCGCCTTCGATCAACAAGTACTACATCCTCGATCTGCAGCCCGACAACTCGCTGGTGCGGTTTGCGGTCGAGCAGGGGCACCGGACTTTCGTCGTGTCGTGGCGCAACCCGGACGCCAGCATGGGCCACCTGACCTGGGACGACTATGTGCAGGACGGCGTGATTCGCGCCATGGAGGTGGTGCGCGACATCGCGGCGCAGGGCAGCGGTGGCACCATCAACACCCTGGGGTTCTGCGTAGGCGGCACCCTGCTGGCCAACGCGCTGGCGGTGCTGCAGGCGCGAGGCGAGCAGTTCGCCCATAGCGCGACCCTGCTGACCACGATGGTCGATTTCACCGATACAGGCATTCTGAGCGTTTACGTCGATGAAGCCTCGGTGGCCCTGCGCGAAGCCACGCTGGGCAAGGGCGGGCTGATGACCGGGCGTGAACTGGCCTCGGCTTTTTCTAGCTTGCGACCGAACGATCTGGTGTGGAATTACGTCGTCGGCAATTACCTCAAGGGCGAAACCCCGCCGCCGTTCGATCTGCTGTACTGGAATTCCGATTCGACCAATCTGCCGGGGCCGCTGTTTGCCTGGTATCTGCGCAACACCTATCTCGAAAACAAGATGCGCCAGCCCGGAGCGCTCACCGTGGCTGGGGTGCCGCTGAACCTGCAGGCGGTGAAGCTACCGACCTATGTATACGCCTCGCGCGAAGATCACATCGTGCCGTGGAAAACCGCGTATGAAACCACGCGCATCCTCGGCGGGCCGATGCGCTTCGTGCTGGGCGCTTCGGGGCATATCGCCGGGGTCATCAACCCGGCCAAGCGCAACAAGCGCAGCCACTGGACTTCTCCTGCCAGCCAGCGCAAACTGCCTGCGCAAGCGCAAGCCTGGTTCGACGCCGCAACAGAACATCCGGGAAGCTGGTGGACCGATTGGGCGCGGTGGCTGGCGAAACAGGCCGGGCCGGAAGTCGCCGCGCCGAAAAAACCTGGCAACGCTCGCTACAAGCCGATCGAGCCCGCGCCCGGGCGCTACGTCAAGGTGCGGGCCTGATGCTCTGCAAGCGGTCTTTTATTTTTGTATTCGTCATCTCACTCAAAAGGAAATTCGATCATGACTGATATCGTCATCGTGTCCGCCGTGCGCACGGCGGTGGGGAAATTCGGCGGTGCGCTGGCGAAAGTGTCGGCGGTTGATCTGGGCGCTCTGGTCATCAAGGAGGCGGTCGCGCGCGCCAAGCTTGAGCCAGGGCAAGTGTCCGAGGTCATCTTCGGGCAAGTACTGCAAGCGGGCTGTGGACAGAATCCAGCGCGTCAGTCCAGCATCAAGGCAGGGTTGCCGGACATGGTGCCCGCGATGACCATCAACAAAGTCTGCGGCTCCGGCCTGAAGGCGGTAATGCTGGCCGCCCAGGCGATTCGCGATGGCGATGCCGACATTGTGGTGGCGGGCGGGCAAGAGAGCATGAGCGCCTCGCCGCATGTGCTGCCGGGCTCGCGCGACGGTCAGCGCATGGGCGACTGGAAGATGATCGACACCATGATCGTCGATGGCCTGTGGGATGCGTTCAATCAGTACCACATGGGCACCACGGCCGAGAACGTGGCAAAGAAATACGGCATCACCCGCGAAATGCAGGATGCTTTCGCCGCAGCCAGCCAGAACAAGGCCGAGGCGGCGCAGAAAGCCGGGCGCTTCACCGATGAAATCGTGCCGGTGATGCTGCCGCAGAGAAAAGGCGACCCCATTGTGTTTGCCACCGACGAGTTCGTGCGGCATGGCGTGACGGCGGAGAGTCTCGGCGGGCTGCGTCCGGCGTTCGACAAGGGCGGTACGGTCACCGCGGGCAATGCCTCGGGCCTCAACGACGGTGCTGCGGCGGTGGTGGTGATGTCGGCCCGGCGCGCCGCTGAGCTCGGCCTCAAGCCGCTGGCGACCATCCGGGCCTATGCCAACGCCGGTCTCGATCCGGCCTATATGGGTATGGGGCCGGTGCCGTCCTCCACCCGCTGTCTGTCGCGCGCAGGGTGGACGCCGCAGGAACTCGATCTCATGGAGATCAACGAGGCGTTTGCCGCGCAGGCCATCGCGGTGAATCAACAGATGGGCTGGGATACCGCCAAGGTCAACGTCAACGGCGGGGCCATTGCCATCGGCCACCCCATCGGCGCCAGTGGTTGCCGCATTCTGGTGACTTTGCTGCACGAGATGAACAAGCGCGATGCGGAAAAGGGCCTGGCCTCGCTGTGCATCGGCGGCGGCATGGGCGTGGCCATGGCGCTGGAGCGTTGAACCACCGCAGATTGATCAAACTGAAACCAAAACGAGGAGAACAAAATGAGCAAAAAAGTAGCTTATGTCACGGGTGGTATGGGCGGTATCGGCACTGGCATCTGCAAACGGCTGTGCGAGGCAGGGCACAAGGTCATCGCGGGCTGCGGCCCCAATTCCAGCCGCAAGGAGAGTTGGCTGGAAACCATGCGTTCGCAAGGCTTCGATGTCTATGCCTCCGAGGGCAATGTGGCTGACTGGGACTCGACTCAGGCGGCCTTTCAGAAAGTATTCGCCGAGCACGGAAAGGTGGACATTCTGGTGAACAACGCCGGCATCACCCGCGATGCGGTGCTGCGCAAAATGACGTATGAAGATTGGGATCTGGTGCTGCGAACCAATCTCTACTCCATGTTCAATGTGACCAAGCAGGTGATCGACGGCATGGTCGAGCGGGGCTGGGGCCGCATTATCAACATCGCGTCGGTGAATGGCGAAAAAGGCCAGTTCGGCCAGACCAATTACGCCGCGGCCAAGGCGGGCATGCATGGTTTCGCTATGTCGCTGGCGCTGGAAGTGGCCTCCAAAGGGGTGACGGTCAACACGGTGTCGCCGGGCTACATCCTGACCGATATGGTCAAGGCCATCCGGCAGGACGTGCTCGACAAGATCGTGTCTTCCATTCCGGTCAAGCGTCTGGGTACACCCGAAGAGATCGCCTCCATCGTGGTCTGGCTGGCCAGCGAGGACGCCGGGTTCACCACCGGCGCCGAATTCAGTTGCAACGGCGGGCTGCACATGAGCTGAAGCGCGATGCTGCGGTGCGGGAAAGCCTCGGTGGCGCTCGCCGGGGAGTATGGTTCAATCCGCAAATCTTTTGCCTGTGCACCTTCGCTTTTTCCGACCGCTTTTGCCGACTGCATTCCACCGCCATGCCCAAGTCCGATATTCCTCTGCGCATCATCAAAAAGTACCCCAACCGCCGTCTTTACGACAGCGAAGCGAGCGCCTACATCACCCTGAGCGATGTCAAGCAACTGGTGATGGACGGGGTGCGCTTTGTGGTGCAGGACGCCAAGACTGGCGAAGACCTGACCCGCAGCATCTTGCTGCAGATCATTCTGGAAGAAGAGAGCGGCGGCGTGCCCATGTTCAGCTCGGTCATGCTCGAGCAGATCATCCGTTTCTACGGCCACGCCATGCAGGGCATGATGGGCAGCTATCTGGAAAAGAATGTGCAGGCGTTCATCGACATCCAGAACAAGCTCGCCGAGCAGTCGCGCGGCGTGTATGACAACGCAGCCGTCAACCCCGAGGCGTGGACCCAGTTTCTCAATGTGCAAAGCCCTATGTTGCAAAACATGATGGGCAATTACCTCGAGCAGAGCAAGAACCTCTACATGCAGATGCAAGAACAGATGCAGGAGCAGGCCAAGCAGATGCTGGGCGCCTTTCAGCCGCCTGCGCCCAAGAAATGAAGCCCCTGGTGAGCTGAGAGGGTGTGAATAAATCCGCCTGGCTTCAGCGACAATGTCGGGATGGAAACATCCCTCACGCCAACATCGCCTGCCGCAGCCGCGGCGCCAAAAATCGGTTTTGTCTCGCTCGGCTGCCCCAAGGCGCTGGTGGATTCCGAGCGCATCCTGACCGAACTGCGCGCACAAGGGTATGACACCTCCAAGAGTTACGCGGGGGCGGATCTGGTCATCGTCAACACTTGCGGCTTCATCGACGCCGCAGTGCAAGAAAGTCTCGACGCCATCGGCGAGGCCTTGGCCGAAAACGGCAAAGTGATCGTGACCGGCTGCCTGGGTGCGCGCAACGATGCAGCCACGGGCAACAACCTGGTGCGCGAAGTGCACCCCAAGGTGCTCGCCGTCACCGGGCCGCACGCGACCGACGAGGTGCTGCAGCATGTGCACGCCGTCTTGCCCAAGCCGCACGATCCCTTTGTCGATCTCGTGCCGCCAGCGGGCATCAAGCTCACGCCCAAGCATTACGCCTATCTGAAAATCAGCGAGGGCTGCAACCATCGCTGTACCTTCTGCATCATCCCAGCGATGCGGGGCGATCTGGTGTCGCGCCCGATCGGAGAGGTCTTGAGCGAGGCGCGTGCGCTTTTCGCGTCGGGTGTGAAAGAACTGCTGGTGGTCAGTCAGGACACTTCGGCCTATGGGGTCGATGTGAAGTACCGCACGGGCTTCTGGGACGGTCGACCGATTCGCACTCGCATGACCGAACTGGTCGAAGCGCTAGGCAGTCTGGCTGCCGAGCATGACGCCTGGGTGCGTCTGCACTACGTCTATCCCTATCCGCATGTGGATGAAGTGTTGCCGCTAATGGCGCAGGGGCGCATCCTGCCCTATCTGGACGTGCCTTTGCAGCACGCCCACCCTGACGTGCTCAGACGCATGAAGCGCCCGGCTAGTGGCGAACGCAACCTCGAACGCATCGCCCGCTGGCGCGAGATCTGTCCCGAACTGGTGGTGCGCTCTACCTTTATCGCGGGTTTTCCGGGCGAGACGGAAGCGGAATTCCAGACCCTGCTCGATTTCATCCGCGAGGCCGAGCTCGACCGCGTGGGCTGCTTCGCCTATTCGCCGGTGGAAGGGGCAGCTGCCAACGCGCTAGCCGATCCGGTGCCCGAAGCGCTGCGAGAAGAGCGCCGCGCCCGCTTCATGGCCGTGGCCGAAGAGGTGTCCACCCGCAAACTGCATAGGCGGGTGGGGCAGGTGATGCGGGTGTTGGTCGATCAGGCGAGCCGCGAGGGGGGAGTGGGCAGAACCTTCGCCGATGCGCCCGAAATCGACGGTAAAGTGCATTTGCTGCCGCCCGATAAACCCTCGACCAAAATGCGCCTGGCGCAAAGCGGCGGCCAGTTCGTGCGCGCCCGCATCGTGCGCACCGACGGTCACGACCTGGTGGGTGAATTGGTCTGAGCCGCTCCGGGGTCGGGCGGCGCCCAGCCCCTTTTTATTGCGAGCCGATGGCGGCCTTGAGCGCGGCCACATCACGCGCAAAGCCGATGTGTGTAATCTTGCCCTGGCGAACCTGCATGACCGTCACCGCCTCTTTTTCGTGCGGCATGAAGGCAGCCTGTTCTGCCTTGCTGGCCAGCAGGATGGAGTAAGGGCGTTTGCGCATTTTGGGCAGAGCGAAGGTCTGGGTGACAAACCCCGGCATGCCGCTGATATCCGCGAGGAACACGATGCCCTGCTTGTGCATCGCTTCGACGCCCAAGGCCGTCAGGTAGTCGTTGACTACGTCGGAGGGGGCCTTTTCCACCGCGAACAACACGATCCGGGTATCAGCACCCGGAAAGTCTTCCATCTTTCCGTGCTGATTCTCGAATTGCGTCTGGGGCAGGGTGCCTCCCACGCCTAGCGGTGAAACCAAGGCCAGCGCTGGCGAGGCGCTGGAGCCCAATACGGCGGCGACTAGCGCGGCGGATAGAAAGGTACGGCGTTGCATTCGATCTCCTGTAAACGAATGCAACATCAGAACAGATCGAAGGCCGGAGGTTCCACCCCGATCGAGATCCTCGACCTGCCCGATTGCGGCTGGTCAAAACCTGATGGCCTGATGCCGACCATCCGACCTGAATTTAGAGATGGATGCCGAAGGCCGACATGTTTTTGTAGATCATGTAAGCCGCCACCACGGCCACCAGCGCCGCAAAAATAAGGTTGAGCGTGCCTTTGCTGCTCTTACCTAAGTGGGTGGCCAGTCGTGCGCCGAACACACCGCCCGCAATGCCCCCGGCGATATATAGCCCCGCGACCGTCCAGTCGAGCAGGCCGGAACTCGCATAGTTCACCGCCGTGGTCAGGCCGAATGTGCCTACCGAGAACAGCGAGGAGCCCACCGCCGCCAGCATGGGCATGCCGGTTGCGAACACCAAGCCCGGCACGATGAGAAAACCGCCGCCGATGCCGAAGAAACCCGAGAGCGTGCCGACGATGGCCGCGGATACCACCAATTTCCACATCGAAAACTGGCCGGGATTCCCTTCCATTTCGCCGGGTTTGACCTTCTTCGGGCGAATCATCAAGGCGGCGATGACCAGCATCAGAATGGCGAAAAGGAATAGCAGCTTTTTGCCGTCGACCGCCTTGCCCAAAGTAGAACCGATATACGCCGCAATAGCGCCGACGATGGCAAAGATCACCGCTTCTTTCCAACGCACATTGCCCGGGCGTGCGTGCGGAATCAGATTCAAATAGGCGTTGATCGATACCGCCAGCGCCGTCGTGCCAATCACGACGTGAGGATTGGGATAACCCACCAGATAGAGCAAGAGCGGCACCGCAAGGATGGAGCCGCCTCCGCCGATCAGGCCGAGCGTAAAACCGACTGCCACGCCAGAAACGACGGACAGGATGTGTTGGGTCAGGGTCAGGTCTGCGAGCATGGTGGCGACAGCATATAAGAACAGTCTTATGAGTTCTGTGAGGATTTGTGCTGATTTGTGGCGAGGCGATGATTTACGTCTTTCGGAAGTGACCCGGGTGACGAGGTGTAAAGCCTGCACGAAGTTTGTGACATGTAGGCGACCCGTCAGGCAGATTGTCGAAGCTTCGCGCGGACTGGCAATGCGCCAGCCACCACTGCGAAACCATCGCTGTGTTCCCTGAAAACAACGAGGAGATTGAAATGGCTGAGAAAAAAGCGATCAACCCGGCGCCGCTAGGCCTATCCGGATTTGCCTTGACCACGTGGTTGCTGAGCATGGTGAATGCCGGCTGGTTCCCTGGCGCGGATGTGCCGATGGTGCTAGCCGCCGCCTTTGCATTTGGCGGAACGGCGCAGTTTGTTGCGGGTGTGGCGGAGGGATTCGTTGGCAACGGCTTTGGCTTTGTGGCGTTCTGCGGATACGGCGCGTTCTGGTGGAGCTTCGCCCTGTTCGTCGACTTTTTCGCCAAGGGCGTTGGCGGCCCGTTCGTCGGCTGGTATCTGCTGCTCTGGGGTGTTTTCACCACTTACCTGTGGATTGCCACCTGGAAAAAAGGTCGCGCCCTGATGCTGGTTTTCACGGCGCTGGTTCCCACCTTCTATCTGCTGGCTGCTGGCGCATTGACCGGCAACAGTGGCTTGACCGTATTCGGGGGCTATCTGGGACTGATTACGGCGGCACTGGCGTTTTATCTCGCAGGGGCCGAAGTCATCAACGAGGCTTGGGGGCGCGTGGTATTGCCGGTTTGACGATCTGTTGAGGGGATGTGGCAGGCCCATGCTCGATACAACTGGCGCTGCAGCGCAGCATCAAAACGACTGAATCAGCATGAACTGATTCAGCACGGCGTCAGTTTTGCGCTGCAGCATTCTGGCAAGAGTGCTGCATCCGGCCCTAGCTCTTCTGGTCGGATGCTGCCATCAGGCGCGGCTGGCTTATCGGGCAGACCGGGCACTCGCACCCAGAGCCTGTTCACATCATGAGAAATCGCTGGATCGTTCTCGGCGCGGCCGTTGCTTTGTCCGCGCCCATTGCCTGGGCCAGTCTGGTCCAGACGCACGCATCACAACCCGACGCATCGAAGCGGCGGATGGTTCCGGCCGCGACCGCGCAGATTGTGTCGCGCTCGTTGCCGGACAATCTGCAGATCCGCGCCGCAACGGGGCCTCAGGGCATCCCGGTGCAGGAATACATCGGGGCCGATGGATCGCTATTCGCCATCACCTGGGCCGGCCCGCAGCGCGTGCAAGCGCAAGACATGGTGCGCCATTTCTTCCCTCAAGCCTCGGCTGAAAACGCCCATGCCGCGCATGGCCTGCAAGCGGTGGTGCGCAGTGCGCGGCAATCGTGGGGCAATGAAGGCGTGGCCTACTTGCCCGCATTGATGCCGATGGATTTCGATCCAAACGGGCTGGCGCCCTAAGGCATTTCCCAAGGCCGCCTCTAGCTGACAGCTGGGCGGCGACTATTGCCTTGCCGATGCCCTGGCCCACAGGGGTTTCATCCGAGTGCGCAGCGCATCGTATTCGTGGTTGATGCGAACGATTTCGGCTTTTTGGCCTTGGATGAGTGCGGTTTGCTGCTTGGTCAGCACTTTGTTCTCATCGAGCTTGGTTCGCAGTTCGAGGGGCAGTGGGCCTTGCGGATAAAACTGCGCATCGATCTGCAGACGCTTGAACTGACGCTGCAGAGTAGCGAGTTGTTTTTCGGCGTCCTCGATCATCGACTGCGGCCGATTCAAATCGCTGACGCGGGCGGCCTCCAGCGCGGCTTCGTTTGGGTAGCGCAGCAACAGGGCACGATCCTCACGTTGCTGATCGCGCTGCTGTCTGGCCAGATTCTGCGCGGCCTCTTTTGCCTGGGCCTGCTCGGCCTGTTCCTTCATGGTCAGAATGCGCCGGCGCACGGTGCCGTCTGAGCCGATCACTTTGCCGCCATAGGTCAGGCAATCCTGCGTCAAGCGATCACTGGAAACCAGCGTGCCGTTCGCGTCGCGACAGAGGTAGATGTCAGCGTGCGCCCACGGAGCGGTGCACAACAGCAAGCCGAGGAGGAGGGGGCGAAGTTGGCGCACGGTCAATTTCATGAACTGCGGGTGAGAGTGTTGCTGCAACAATGTCGAAGTGGGCCGTCGCGTTGACGAGCCGCCTTATTGTGCCTTGCTTTGCGGCGTTGCAGGCGCTGCCTGTGTTGCAGAGCAGATACCCGAGTGCCTGCCTGTTCATTGCTTGACCCAACCGGATGCCTGGATATGTTGCCTTTCCCCTTGCGCGTGACCACTCTGAATCTCAATGGCGTACGTTCCGCCGCGAACAAGGGGGTCGATGACTGGCTGCGCTCGCAGGCACGCCCAGATGTGCTCTGCGTGCAGGAACTCAAAGCGCTGGAAGCCGATATGACGCCCGGCCTGCGTACCTTGGGTGGATTGCCCGGGGCCGCATTTCAGCACGCCGAGAAGCCCGGCTACAGCGGCGTCGGCCTCTATTGGAAGCACGAACCCGATGAAGTGCGCATCGGTTTTGGCCATGCCGAGTTCGACGCGGAAGGGCGCTATGTCGAAGCCATTTACAAGCGCCCGGGCGGCGGGCGTCTATCCATCGTGTCTGCCTACTTCCCCTCGGGCTCCAGCTCCGAGGAGCGCCAGCAGGCGAAATTTCGGTTCCTGGCCGATTTCTACGAACACCTTCTGGCCCTGGAGGCCGCAGGCGAGGTGCTGCTGTGCGGCGATGTCAACATCGCCCACAAAGAGATTGATTTGAAGAATTGGAAAGGGAACCTCAAGAACAGCGGCTTCCTGCCGGAAGAGCGCGCCTGGATGACCCGACTGATTGACGAGGCGGGCTATGTGGACGTGTTTCGCCAGCTCGACCCCGCGCCAGATCGGTACACCTGGTAAACGTGGGATGGCGCATCGACTACCACCTGGCCACTCCCGGCATCGCGGCGCAGGCTAAATCGGATAGCGCCTGGATTTACACGGAGCAGCGGTTTTCCGATCATGCTCCACTAACTATCGACTACGCCTGAGGTCGGTGTTGACGTCGATTTAAAACAGATCAGGCTCGGGATTGCTTAGAAATCGACACCTTCACCATCAGATACAGCCCTGTTTCGTCGGGCAGTTTGCGGGGCTTGTCGGACGGCTTGGCGTTGCGAACGGCGGGGTCTGTCAGCGGCACGGCGGTATTTCCTCGGTCGATATCGTCAAAAGACGGGATACCTGACCTGCTCCCCGCCAGCCGTACCACGGTGAAGTTCGTGGAGTCCATCACGATGGAGAATGATGGACATGAAGACGAGTCGATTCAGCGAAGAGCAGA
>NZ_NCKP01000007.1:0-52745 GCF_002282795.1 Thiomonas sp. 13-64-67 | reverse complement strand
TCGTGCATAGAACTCCTGACCGTTCCCGGTCAAAAGTCCGCTGCACAAAGGGCGGCCAACCCAATGAACTGGTGCAGTCGTCTTTTGAAAATGACAGCAAGCCCTGGAGCGCGCCCGCGCCTTGCTGCTGCCGCAGATCGATGGCACCGACGCCCCCTATCCGCTTGACGCCCTGGGGCCGCTTGCCGACGCTGCGCGCGACTTGGCCGAAGGCGCGCAAGTCTCGCCCGCTATGGCCGGGCAATCCTTGCTTGCAGCCGCATCGCTGCTAGCGCAAGGCGTGGCGAACGTGCGAACGTGCGCACACTTGCAGGCAACGCCGCGCCGCTGAGCCTGTATGCCCTGACCGTGGCGAACAGTGGCGACGGCAAGGACACCGCAGACCGCCCGGCGCTGCGCCCGATCCATGACCACCAGCGCGAAGCCGGAAAGCGTCATGCGCAGGACATGGCCGCCTATGAGGACGCCAAGAGCCAGCGCAAGAAAGGCGACCCGCCGCCCGATCATCCCGGCCCTTCGCCCTACCGCATCGCCGCTGACCTGACCATTGAAGGCATGCGCCGCAGCTTTGCCGAAGGCATCGCCGCACAAGGCATCTTCTCGACCGAGGCCGGGGCCGTGCTCGCTGGGCACGCCATGACGCCAGAGCAGCGCACCAAGACCGCCGCGAACCTATGCGGGCTGTGGGATCGGGGGCACCTGTCCGTGGTGCGTGCTGGTGGAGGCCGTACCGAGCGTTACGGGGTGCGTCTGTCAGCGCATCTTCTGATCCAGCCCGCCGCATTGGGCGATGTGCTCGCTGATGAAGTGCTTTCAGGCATCGGGTTTTGGCCGCGCTTTCTGCTGGCCTGGCCCGCACCCCTTGCACCGCGCGTATTCAAGCCCTGGCGACCTGAAAACAGCCCGGCTATCCGGCAGTATTGGGCCGACTGCACACGCCTGCTATCGCGCCCACTGCCGGACGATTGCGACGGGCTGCCGGTGATTGAGCTTGACGCGCAGGCCACCCAGCGCGTGGCTGCGTTTTTTGAGGACATGGAACAGCAGGGCCGCATGGGCGCGCTGCGCGAAGTGCAGCCCTTCGCCCTGCGCGCCACCGAGCAGGCTTGCCGCATTGCTGGTGTGCTGGCGTGCTTTGCTGGCGCTGACGTGATCGACGATCAGACCGCCGTCTGTGGTGCAGCACTCTCGGCGCACAGCCTGGACAACTGGCAAGCCGCCCTATCGGGCAAGGCCGATCCTGCGCCAGTATGGGCGCTGACGCTGTATCGCTGGCTGGTGGAGCGTGTGGGCTGGGTGAGCTTGCGCGATGTGTCGCGCCTTGGCCCGAACAGCTTACGGGCGCTCGACCGGCGCAATGAGGCTATCGACCGCCTGGAAGCGCTCGACCTGGTGGAGTTCGACGGCGGCAACATCAAAGCCACAGGGGTTGACCATGCGCGCCGCTGACATCGTTCGCCGCATTTGGGGTGATTCCCCCCTTGCGACACCTGCGACACCTGCGACATCTGCGACACCCCCGCATTCTTCACCCGGTCTGTCGCAACTGTCGCAACTGTCGCAGGGGGTAGCGCAGGGGAATTGCTGCCCGCCTGTCGCAACTGTCGCAACTGTCGCAACTGTCGCAACTGTCGCAGAGGGTAGGGCAAGGGAATTGCTGCCCGACCTGCTGGCGCAGCATGGCGGTTTTCCCGGTATCGACTGGCAAAGGCTGGCGCTGATCGACGCCACCACATCGGCGCTGTGGATCGTTCAACGCCCGGACGGGCTGCTGACCGTGCTCGCCACCGTTGACCCGATCCGCAAGCCCCTGAGCTACCGGCAGGCATGGCCCGCGAAATTCACCGGCCCCGAACCTGCCGATGATGCAGCGCCAGCCGCAGCACAGGCTGCGCAAACCGCTATCGAGAAAGCCCGGCAAAGCTGCTGGGACTGCCGACACCTGGACACCCACCCGCGCCCGACCTGCGCGCTCAGGCATCCCGTCGGATGGCAAACGGCACAGACGCGCACCTACCCCCGGCGCTTCGACGCCACAGACTGCGGAGACTTCGCCCCATGACTGCGCGAACCAAAATACTGCAAGTTGTTGAAATGCCCGATAGAACCCGGCACCCTATCCCCCGCCTGGCGACCGCTGCCGATGTGCGTCGGGAGATGGCCGATCTGTACCGACAGGCCCGCACCGGCCAAGTGGAAATAGGCGACGCCTCCCGTCTGGCGTACATCCTCACGCAACTGGCGACGATGCTGCGCATTGACGATCTGGAGCAGCGCACCGCCGCCCTGGAGCGTGCCCTACGCCTACAAAACGAGAAAGCCGCCAAGCCATGACCGTGACCGACAAGCTGTATTCGACCCTTGGCCCGGCTGCGCGTGTTGTCGCCGTGGTGTCTGCAATGGCCCGCCGCGATGATCCAGAGACCACCCGCCTGATGCAAACCGCACCGCTGGCAACGTACCGAGCGCATGACCTGGAATTCTGGCGACTGCTGCACTGTGCCGAGCGCATGGCGCTGCATGCCGCGCTGCTGATCGAGCCGGAAGTGATCCGCTACGTCGCTCACCTGGGCATACTGGTTCACATGACAAGTGGCGACGAATGCGGCCCGGAAGAATTCGACCGCCTGACCGAGAGCATTGCGGAGATCAGCGCCAGCATTCGGGCATATTGGCTGGCCTATTCCGACGCCTGCGCAGACATCGGCATTGATCCTGACGAACTGCTGCGAGGCGTAGGCGCGGAGCTATCCGACCATGCGCGCGTGCTGATCGCAAAGGACGTGGAGCCTGACCCGGAATTGCTCGCCAGCGCCACCGACCTGATGCGCCAGCTTGCAGGCCGCTGAGCGATTCTCAAAACAAACCCCATAGGCGGATGCGCACGATCTACGCGCCGCTTATCTTGCATTCACTTTTCAGCCCGATCTGTCGGCACTGAACAACACCCGCCGATACACTGCGCGCCTGCTGATGCTGGGCTGTTTCTGTGGTCTGACGCAGGGGCAGCGACGCCTAGCAGACGGTATTTTCGACGGCATTCACACTGTCTCACGAATATAAAACCTTTTTATTTCAGTCACTTAGCCGGATAGTCCGATTGCCCCTCGGCCAAACACCCAAGCCCAAGCCCAGGCCAGCGCCTGGGCTTTTGTTTTGCGCGTCGGGCGCTCGGCAATCGTGAAAGAATTGTGACCTTCTGAAATGAGCCCGGCGCATGGCGCGGGCTTTACTGTCATGCAAACCGCCGCAATGCAAACCGAACAGGTCCGCTCTTACCTTCTCGATCTCCAGGCCCGCATCCTCGAAGCGCTTCAAGCCGCGGACGGTCAGCCCTTTCGCCGCGATACGTGGACGCGCCCCGCCGACTCGCCGCTACAGGGCGAGGGCATCAGCAGTCTGATCGAGTTTGGCGGTCTGCTCGAGCGCGGGGGCTGCAACTTTTCGCATGTGCGCGGCCCCAAGCTGCCGCCTTCGGCCACGCAGCACCGGCCCGAACTGGCGGGAGCGCCGTTTGAGGCGCTGGGCATTTCGCTGGTGTTCCACCCGACCAACCCCTATGTGCCGACGGTGCATATGAATGTGCGCATGCTCATGGCCGAGCCCGAAGGCCAGGCGCCGGTGGCGTGGTTCGGCGGCGGCATGGATCTCACGCCTTATTACGGCTTCGAAGACGACGCCCGCCACTTTCACCGCACCTGCCAGGCCGCGCTTGCGCCATTCGGCGATGAACACTATCCGCGCTTCAAGGCGTGGTGTGACGAATACTTCTTTCTCAAGCATCGCAACGAGCCGCGCGGCATCGGTGGTGTGTTTTTTGACGATTACAACGAGGGCGGCTTCGAGCAGAGTTTCGCCCTGATGCGCGCCGTGGGCGATGCCTTCCTGCCGGCCTATGTGCCCATCGTCGAGCGGCGTCGCGCCCTGCCCTACGGCGAACGCGAGCGCGACTTCCAGGCCTACCGCCGCGGGCGCTATGTCGAGTTCAATCTGGTGTGGGATCGCGGCACGCACTTCGGTCTGCAGTCGGGCGGGCGCACCGAATCCATCCTCATGTCGATGCCGCCTATTGTGAAGTGGCGCTATGACTGGCACCCCGAGGCGGGCTCGCCCGAGGCGCAGCTGTACGACACCTTTCTCAAGCCGCGGGATTGGGCCGCTGCATGAATGGCGTCGCCTCGGCAAAGCCCCGGCGCATCGGTTTGCTCGGCGGCAGTTTCGACCCGATTCACAACGCACACCTGCAGCTCGCGCAGAGCGCGTGCAGCGAGTTGGCGCTCGACGCTGTCTGGTTCATCCCCGCCGGGCAGCCTTGGCAGCGCGACCCGCTGGCGGCGAGCCCGCAACAGCGTTGGGACATGGTGAATCTCGCCATCGCCGGACGCACCGGCCTGCGCGCCTGCGACATCGAGCTCAAGCGTCAGGGGCCGAGCTACACCATCGACACCGTGCGCGAGTTGCGCGCCGCGCATCCAGACGCGGCGTTCACCTTCATTCTGGGCGCCGATCAGTTGCGCAACCTCCCGACCTGGAACGGCTGGGAAGATATCGTGGCCGAGGTCGATCTGGCCGCCGCGCGCCGACCGGGCTACGACGACAAGGCGCCGCCTCAACTCCTTGAAGCCCTGGCCGCCAGTGGGCATCTCCTGCACCGCCTGTCCATGCCCGAGATTGATCTCTCGGCCACGCGCATCCGCCGCCATCTCGCCCAAGGCGAATCGCTCGCCGGGCTGGCGCCTGCCGCTGTGGCACACTACATTGATCAACATCGCCTTTACACGCACTCATAACGCACTCATCAGCATGGATATCCGCAAACTGCAACGCACCATCGTCGACGCTCTGGAAGACGTCAAGGCCCAGGACATCGAGGTGTTCAACACCGAAGAACTCACCAGCCTGTTCGACCGGGTCATCGTCGCCAGCGGCACGTCCAACCGCCAGACGCGCGCGCTGGCCAGCAGTGTGCGCGACAGCGTGAAAGCCGCCGGATTCGCGGTGCGCAATCCCGAAGGCGAAGAGACCGGCGAGTGGGTGCTGGTGGACTGCGGCGCCGCGGTAGTGCACATCATGCAGCCCGCGATCCGTGCGTATTACAAGCTCGAAGAACTGTGGGGCGCCAAGCCGGTTCACCTCAAGCTCGGCGGCGCCAAACGGGTCGGCGCGAAAGTGGCCGCCAAGGGTCCGGACAGCCGCCCCGACAAGCCCGAAGACGACACCAAGGCGCCAGCTCGGAAAACCGCGGCCCGCAAGAGCGCGGCCAGCAAAACCGTCGCCCGCAAGCGTCCTGCCGCCAAGAAGGCCGCGGCGAAAACCGCCCCCGTGCGCACCTCGCCGTATGGCGAAACCGGCACCGAGAAAAAACGCGTGACCCGCGTGGTCGGCACGGCTGCGGGCGCTCGCTCCGCCCCGGTGACTCCAGCCCGCAAGCGGGCACAGCCCGCCGAGGCACCGGTTGCCGCCAAACGACCCGCCGCGCGCAAAACCACCGCCGCTGCGGCCAAGCGCCCCGTAGCCAAGAAAGCTGCGTCCCCAACGCCGACCAAGCGCGTTGCGGCCAAAAAGCGGGCGTCCTGACCGCCTCGTGGCCGTTTTGTGAACACCTCGCGGCTGGCTGACCCGCCGTCGGGCTCCGCATGAAACTCTGGCTGCTCGCCGTGGGTCAGCGCATGCCGCGCTGGGTGGACGAAGCGTATGCCGACTACGCCAAGCGCCTGCCGCCCGAAACGCCCCTGCTGCTCAAGGAGATCAAGGCAGAGGCGCGCAGCTCCAGCATCAGTGCCGAAGCGGTGATGGAACGCGAGGCGCAGCGCATCGAGGCCGCCGTGCCAGCGGGCGCGCGCCTCGTCACTCTCGATGAACGCGGTCAGCGACTCACTACCGCCGCGCTGGCTGAAGCCTTGCAGCAGTGGCGCCAGGAGGGCCGCGACGTCGCGCTGGTCATCGGTGGCGCGGATGGCCTTGCCCCGCGCCTTAAACAGAAGGCCGACACCTTGCTGCGGCTCTCCGATCTCACCCTGCCCCACGGCCTCGTGCGGGTGCTGCTGGCCGAACAGCTCTACCGTGCCCACAGCCTGCTAAGCGGCCATCCCTATCACCGCGCCTGACGGCCTGCCGCCGCGCCGCGCACGGCGATAATCAGGGCTCGACTTCGCTGCTCAAAATCATGCCGTTCCCTAACGCCGACTCTCTCTGGGCCGATGTGCTCGCCGTGCGCCAGCAACAACCGCTGGTGCACAACATCACCAATTTCGTGGTGATGAACTACAACGCCAATGCCCTGCTGGCGCTGGGCGCCGCGCCGGTGATGGCGCACGCCCGCGAAGAGGTGCGCGACATGGCCGGCATCGCTCAGGCGCTGGTGCTCAATATCGGCACTTTGTCGCCGGAGTGGATCGAGGCCATGGTCATGGCGTTGCAGACGGCGCGCGGACGCGGCATTCCGGTGGTGCTCGACCCGGTGGGCGCCGGAGCTACGCCTTACCGCAACCGCGCCGTTGCCGAGTTGCTCGCCGCAGGCAGCCCCACGGTGCTGCGCGGCAACGCCTCGGAGATTCTCAGTGTCGCCGGGGTGGAGGCGGCCACCCGCGGCGTGGACAGCGCCGCCGCGTCGGACGACGCGGTGCAGACCGCCCGCACGCTCGCCGCCCGCCTGGGCGCTGTGGTCTGCGTGAGTGGCGCGACCGACCACATCCTCGCGCCCGATGGCCGTCATGTGCGCCTGTCCAACGGGCATGTGTGGATGACCCGAGTCACGGGCGTGGGCTGCTCAGCCACGGCGCTGATCGGTGCTTTCTGCGCCGTGCAGCCCGACGCGTTTCACGCCACCGTCGCCGCGATGGCCTATCTCGGCGTGGTCGGCGAAGTCGCCGCCGCGCAAGTGCAAGCGCAGGGCCGCGGCGTCGGCCAGCTGCAAATCGCCCTGCTCGACGGCCTGCAACTTCTGGACGCCGAAACCTTCCACGCGCGCCTGCGCCTGCAAACCGATGACTGAAGCCGCCCGTCGCTGGCCCCTGGCCGCGCTGCGGCTGCACCTGGTCACCGACGCCGCCCTGTGCGGCCCGCGTGGCGTTGAGGCCGTGGTCGCCGCAGCGGTGAGGGGCGGAGCCACCTGCGTGCAGTTGCGCGAAAAACAGCTCGACACCCGGCCTTTCGTCGAACGTGCCCGCGCGCTAAAGGCCCTGCTCGCACCGCTGGGGGTGCCGCTGATCATCAACGACCGGCTCGATGTGGCGCTGGCCGTGGGCGCAGACGGCGTGCATGTCGGCCAGAGCGATCTGCCGCCCGAAGACGTGCGACGGTTGATGCCGCACGCCCTCATCGGCCTGTCGGTCGAAAACCCCGAGCAGGTGCGCGCGGCGGCCGACATGCCGGTGGATTACCTCGGCGTCAGCCCGGTGTTTTCCACCCCGAGCAAACAAGACACCGCCCCCGCACTCGGCCTCGAAGGGCTGCGGGCGATGCGTGCCCTCACCGATCTGCCTTTGATCGCCATAGGCGGCATCGATCTGAACAATGCCGCGCAAGTGCTGGCCGCAGGCGCCGACGGCCTGGCCGTGGTGCGGGCGCTGTGCGCCGCGCCCGACCCCGCTGCCGCCGCGCAAGCCTTGCGCCAGCTCACCGACTCGTCCACCTTCGTCCATTCATGAACGCGACCGAACCCCTGCAAGACACCCCTGCCGTCGCGCGCTATGCCCGCGTGCTGAGCATCGCTGGCTCCGACAGCGGCGGCGGCGCCGGCATCCAGGCCGACCTCAAAACCATGGCGGCGCTGGGCTGCTATGGCATGACGGCCATCACCGCCATCACGGCGCAGAACACGCAAGGCGTGCGCGCCATTCGGGCGCTGCCGCCCGAATTGCTCGCGCAGCAGATCGACGCCGTGGTCGAAGACATCGGTGTGGATGCGGTGAAAATCGGCATGCTGCACGATGTGGGCGTGGTGCGGGTGATGGCCGAGGCCATTCGCCGCCATCGCTTCACTCATGTGGTGCTCGACCCGGTGATGGTCGCCACCAGCGGCGACAAGCTGATCACCGAATCCACCGTGGACCGGCTTGTTGATGAGCTCTTTCCCCTCGCCACGCTGATCACCCCCAACCTCGACGAAGCCGCCTGGCTACTGCGGCTGGGCACCATAAACGCCGACGCGCTGGAAGACACGGCCAATCTGCTGCATGTGCTGGGCGCTCACGCGGTGCTGCTCAAGGGAGGCCACTTGCCCGGCCCGCAGCTCACCGACCTGCTGCGTCTGCCCGATGGAGAAGTGCGGCGCTGGGAAGCGCCGCGCATCCCCACGCGCAACACCCACGGCACGGGCTGCAGCCTGTCATCGGCCATCGCGTGCTATCTCGCTCTGGGTGAAACGCTGACCGATGCCGTGGCGCATGGTCGGGACTATGTGCGACAAGCGCTGCTCGCCGGGGCCGACATGCAACTCGGCCGCGGCCACGGCCCGCTCAACCACGGTCACGCACCTTTGGCGACGAAGCGCCTGCCGCTCTAAACCGCCGTTGGCGCCCGCGTCTCGCGCCAGCGCAGCGCACCTGCCGCCAGCAATGTGAAGGCCAGGCTGGGCAAGGCCGAGCCCCAATTCGGCCACCACACCGTGCCCAACTGAAACACGCCGATGCCCAGTAACCACACGCTCATCGGCCCCCAGCGCCAGTTGCTCTGCGGCGGCAAACCCGGTGCCAGCTGCGCGATCACCACGCCGAACAGCGGCACGAAAATTGAACTGAGGGTGAGCAGAAAGGGCTCAAGTGCGTGCATCGGCAGCGCAAGCGCCGCCGCGGTGGCCAGCAGCACCAAGGTCATGCCAATACGACGAATGCTCCAGCGGCCGTTGAGAAAGTTGGTCGATACCGCACCCGAATGCACGTCGCCGTAGGCGTTGTCCACCTCATCCACCAAAATGAAACCCAGCGCAATCAGCCCGCCCTGAGCCAGCAGCAGGGTGCTGAGCATGTCGATATCGGCAGGCGACACGCTGATGACCAACACGCCCAGGGCGTAACACCAGATGTTCGCCGTGGCATAGCCGAGCCAGGTGCCGCGCGCCGTGGCGCCGGCGTGGCGTCCGTAGCGGGCATAGTCGGCCACCAGCGGCAGCCACGACACCGGCATGGCGATCACCAGATCCACTGCCGCCAGCAAGCTCATCGAACCGTCGCCCTGCTGCGCCCACAGCGCGGCAAAGCCGTGCTGCCAGGCCTTGAGTCCGAACTGATAGCTCAGCCAGAGCAGCGAGGCGACGATCAGCGGCATTGCTGCGCGGCTGACGAAACGCCGCACCAGCCCGATCATCCGCCCGCTGGCCAGCACCAGCAGCAGCGAACCCCAGGCCAGCGTCGCCACCACGGGCACCCAGGCCCCGCGCGTACCGAACACCTGCTCGACGATGGTGCGGGTGCCGTCGCGCATGATCACCAGCTCAAACGCCGTCCAGCCCAGCAGTTGCACCACATTGAGCGCCACCGGCAGCATGGCGAAGCGCTGCCCCAGCGTGCGCCCGATCAGCGCCGAACTCGACAGACCGTGTCGGCTGCCGATCCCCGCCACCCAGGCCAGCAAACCCGCGCCCAGCAAGGACCCTAGCGCAATCGCCCCGCCCGCCTGCGGCAGGCTCAAGCCCGGCCGCAGATACGCGCCCACCTGCATGACCAGCAGCCCCACCCCCAGACTGAACCATAGCGCGGCGGCATCGGTGAAGGTGAAAATGCGTTCCGCCACGGGAACCGAAGTATTGGACGCGTGCGCCGCGTCACTTGAAGTTGTGTGTGTTGCCATGGCCCATTTCTGCGTGCTCGCGCAGAAACCCGGCCGGGCCATGCGCGCCATAGCACGCGCTGCCCACCCTGCTTCCCTGCGCGAGGATGACCTCAATCAGGTTCAAAGGGACTCTCTCAGCGAAGCTGCCTGCTGCCGCAGCCCCGCACCCCCAGCGTTGCGCCGCAGGATTGCGACACGGAGTCGATTGTAGGCAGGATGACGCCTGCGAGCCGCACCGCGACAGCGCCAGAGCGCGGCTAAGCTATGCCGCCGACCCTGTCCACCCATGCGCCCGATCCGCTCTCGCCGCCTGACCTTGGCCGCACGCCTGCTCTGGGCCGCGCCCTATTCGGTGCTCGGCCTGCTCGCCGCCCTACCTGCCTGTGCGCTGGGCGCCCGGCTGCGCCGCAGCGGCCACACCCTGGAATGCACGGGAGGCCAACTGGGCCGCTGGATGCAGCGCCTGCCCAACCGCCATCGCCTCGTCGCCCTCACTCTGGGGCATGTCATCCTCGCGGTCGACGCCCCCGCCATGCAGCACTTGCGCGCTCACGAACGCGTGCATGTGCGGCAATACGAGCTTTGGGGCCCATTTTTCGGGCCCGCCTATTTGCTGGAGAGCCTGTGGCAAACCCTGCGCGGGCGCGATGCCTACCTCGCCAACCGATTCGAGCGTGAAGCCTATGCGAAGGGCGGACCATTTCTCACGAAACCTCATGATCAGTAAGCCCGCCGCGCTGGGTACCGAAACGAACGCAGCGGCGGCGCTCCGTGCTCGCGCAATCGCTTGATCGGCCCTGAAGTTGCACGCCTCAAATTATTGACGTGCATCAATCCGCGTGTTCCGCAAACGCCTAGCCTGACTGCGAGTCAACCTTGACTCAAAACTTTTTCAGGAGAGTGCCATGATTGCCACCAAGCCATTTTTGACTGCCTTGTCTCTCAGCATCCTGCTCGCAGGTGGAGGGCTGACCGCAACTTCTGCCTACGCTCAAACCCAAAAGCAGGAAACCATTTACGGTAGCCAGTTGATGACGCAGAAGGAGCGTCGTGAATACCGACTCAAAATGCGCGAGGCGAAAACCACAGAGCAGCGGGAACAGATCCGGGCAGAACATCACAAGCTGATGCAGGAACGTGCGAAGGAGCGCGGCGTCAAGCTGCCTGATGCACCCCCGGCGCAAGGCATGCATCAAGGGATGGGCTCAGGTGGCGCCATGGGTCCTGGCGGCGGAGGCATGGGCCCTGGCGGCGGCATGGGGCCGGGCGGCGCAGCGAAACCCTGATTCAGCTCAGTCGGCCTTCTCAAGGAAACGCCGGGCAGCCCCAAGTTTCCCTGACCCCCACACGGGGGGCGGGCTGGGCACAGCCCAGCCCTGGGGGCGCTCAAGGAGGCGCGACTTTCCGGTAAACCTGCGCAAACCGTCCCTGCTCCACCACGCCGTAATCGCCCGGCGCGTATTGCAGCAGCCAATCACCGGGGTTGCCGCGCAGCAGATCGCCGCCAGCGCTGCGGGCCATGCGAAACGGTGTGGGCATCTGCCGCGCCAGAACGGGAATGGGCTGGTTGATGTAAGCGCCATTCTGTCCCATGGACGTCGGCGCGAGGGCTTGGTAGCGCGCCTCGAAACGGGCGCGCGACACGCTCCAGCGGTCGCCCGTGGCGCCGGTGATGATGGCATCGCCCGCTGCGTAACGATTGGGGCCTTCGCGGCTGAACAATTCGCCGGAATCGACGGCGAATTGCACCTGCACGGTCTCATGCTTGATGTAGGTGGCTGCCTGCGGGTCGATGCGCAAATCGACGTTTTGCAACAGCGGCGCGCTGGGTTCGTTTTCGGTCATGGCGGATTTGTTCACCGTCTCTCACTTGCCATCGAGCACTTCCCAGCGTTCCAGGGCGTGGAGCAGTTCTTCGTCGATCTGCGCGTAACGTTCCTGCATCTCGCTGATCCGCGTCGTGGCAGAGGTATAACTCGCCGGGTCGGCCAGTTGATCGGAAAGCGATTTCTGCTCCGCCTCCAGCGCGGCTATGCGGCCGGGTAGTTCCTGCAGCTCCCGCTGTTCCTTGTAGCTCAGCTTGCGCTTGGCCGGTACGGGGGGAATGGGCGGCTGTGCCTGAGCCGATTTGGTGGGCGCCGCGCCGCGTTTGTCCGCCCCGCCTGCGGCCGATTTATTCAGCTGCGCCTGCAAGGCGCGGGCACGCTGCGATTGGGTGAGCCAGTCGGAGACGCCGCCCTCGTATTCGCGCCAACGGCCAGGGTCTTCCGGCGTGGCCTCGCTCACTATCGTGCTGGTGACCACATTGTCGAGAAAGCGACGGTCGTGGCTGACCAGAAACACGGTACCGGGAAAGTCTTGCAGCAACTGCTCCAGCAGTTCCAGCGTGTCGATGTCGAGGTCGTTGGTCGGCTCGTCGAGTACCAGCACATTGGCCGGGCGGGCGAACAACCTAGCCAGCAGTAGGCGATTGCGTTCCCCCCCTGAAAGCGACTTGACCGGCGAGTTGGCCCGCGCGGGCGAGAACAAAAAATCGCCCAGATAACTCATCACATGCTTGCGCTGCCCGGCCACCTCAACCCATTCGCTGCCGGGGCTGATGGTGTCGGCCAGGGTGGCGTCAAGGTTGAGCACGGCGCGCATCTGGTCGAAATAGGCGATCTGCAAGCGCGTTCCCTGTCGCACGGTGCCGCTATCGGGTTCGATCTCGCCCAGAATGAGCTTGAGCAGCGTGGTTTTGCCCGCGCCGTTGGGCCCAATGAGGCCGACCTTGTCGCCACGCAGAATGGTGGCGGAAAAATCGCGCACCAGCACTCGGTCGCCATAGGCCTTGTTGACGCCTTGCAACTCGGCCACGATCTTGCCACTAGACTGACCGCCATCCACCTCAAGTTTGACGCGCCCGAGCGAATCGCGCCGCGCCGCGCGTTGGCTGCGCAGCGCCTCCAGGCGGTTGATGCGGCTCACGCTGCGGGTCCGCCGCGCTTCTACGCCCTTGCGTATCCACACTTCTTCCTGCGCCAGAAGCTTGTCGGCGCGGGCGTTCATCACCGACTCATCGGCCAGTTCCTGCTCCTTACGCGCCTCATAAGCGGCGAAATTGCCGGGATAACTGCGCAACGTGCCGCGATCGAGTTCGACAATGCGGGTCGCCACATCGTCGAGAAACGCCCGGTCGTGGGTGATGAGAATCAGGCTGCCGCGAAAGCCGGTGAGCAGTTCTTCCAGCCAGGCGATGGCATCGAGATCGAGGTGATTGGTCGGCTCGTCGAGCAGCAGCACGTCGGGCGCCGCCACCAGCGCCTGCGCCAGGGCCACGCGCTTTTGCATCCCGCCGGACAGACTACCCACGAGCGTCGTGCCGTCGAGTTGCAGACGCTGCAGTGTTTGATCGACGCGCGTCTCCCAGTTCCAGCCGTCGAGCAGTTCGATACGGGTCTGCAGGGCGTCGAGGTCGTCTTCGGGCGCGTGCTGCTCGAAACGGTCGCGCAGGGCGCGGGCTTCGGCCACGCCTTCGCTCACCACATCGAACACGCTAGCTTGGGCAGAAAAATCCGCCTCCTGCGGCACATACACCCGGCGCAGACCCTGCTGCACCTGCACCAGGCCATCGTCGGGCGGCTCCAGCCCGGCCAGAATACGCAGCAGGGATGACTTTCCGGTGCCGTTGCGACCGATCAGGCCCACCCGCTCGCCCACCTCCAGCGACATGGCGGCATGATCAAGCAAGGCCACATGGCCGAAAGCGAGCGACAAATCTGAAACGGAGAGGACGGCCATGCGTAGCGTTTGTTGAGGAAAGACGCTCATTGTGCCAGTCGGTCGCCGCTACCATACTTTGATGGACTCCCTGCGCGCTGAACTCGCCGTGCTGGCCGCGCGGCTGATCGTCGAAGACGGTCTGGACTACGGCACGGCCAAGCGCAAGGCCGCCAAGCGCCTGCTGGGCGAACGCGTGGCGCACGATCTGCTGCCCAGCAACGATGAAATCGAGCAGCAGGTGCGCGAAGAACTCGCCCTGTTTCATGCTGACACCCAACCCGCGCAATTGCTGCAATTGCGCCGCGCCGCGCTGACGCTGATGGAAGCGTTTGCGGCGTTCAATCCGCATCTGGCCGGGGCTGTCTGGCACGGCACCGCCAACGAACACACCGATCTGCATGTGCTGCTGTTCACCGACGACAGCAAGGGCGTGGAAATTCACTGCATCGACCACGGCATCGCTTTTCAGGTCGGCGAAGCCCCGCACTACGCCGGGCGCGGCCGTGTCGAACAACTCACCCTGCACTGGCCCCCGCATGACCGTCAAGCCGTGCTTGCCCATCTGAGCCTTTACCCGGAAAAGGACGTGCGCGGCGCCCTGCTGCCTGATGCGCAAGGGCGCACGCCCAGAGGCACGCTGCGTGCGCTCAGGCAACTCCTGAGCGCCCCCGCCAGCGAAGGGGAAAACCCGAGACTCTGAAGCTTTTCCCCGGCCATGCACAATGCGAGCAGTCTGATTGCTACACCACCACCCCATGAACAAAGTCAATATCTGGATTTCTGCCGCCATCATCCTTCTCATCGCCGCGGTGCTCGGCAACGCGTGGTTTCAGCGTGAACGCAGCGTGCCCATTGCGGTTGAAAACAATGCGGTCAAGTCTTTTTTCGCTGACAAACTCGACGATCTGCAGGGAAAATCCATCGATCTGTCGCAATACCGCGGAAAACCGCTGGTGATCAATTTCTGGGCGAGCTGGTGCCCGCCTTGCATCGCTGAAATGCCAGATTTTTCGAAGTTTTATCAGCAGAACAAAGACAAAGGCATCGAGATGGTCGGCATTGCGCTCGACAACCCCACTGCGGTGCGCAATTTCCTGAAAGAGCATCCGGTGAGCTACCCCATTCTGCTGGGCGGCATGAATGGCATCGCCCTGAGCACCAGCCTGGGCAATAAGCAGGGGGGCCTGCCATTCACCGTGGTGCTCGATGGCAAGGGCGACGTGGTGTTTCAAAAGCTGGGAAAAACCTCTCTCGACGAACTGAAAGAAGCGGTACCCTCCGGGCATTAAGCCCTGCATCGGTTGCGTTCACTCCTCGTTCATCCCACTCTGCTCAATCGCCCTTCCATGACCCGCATCCTTGTTCTCCACGGCCCCAATCTCAACCTGCTGGGGCAGCGTGAACCACATATCTATGGCGCGACCACGCTGGACGATATCAATCAGTCGCTGCAAACCCTTGCTGCCGAACTGGGGGTGGAGGTGCAGACTTTCCAGAGCAATCACGAAGGCGACCTGATTGATCGGTTACATGCAGCGCGCCTGGATGGCACGCGCTACATCATCATCAACCCTGCGGCCTACACCCACACCAGCGTTGCCCTGCGTGACGCCATCGCGGCAACCGACCTGCCCTTCATCGAAGTGCATCTGAGCAATGTGTACCGCCGCGAACCGTTCCGCCATCACTCCTACTTTTCCGATCTGGCCACCGCCGTCATCAGCGGTTGCGGCGCTCACGGCTACACCCTGGCCTTGCGCCATGCTGTAGTCGATCTTGGGAATCGTAAAAATTGATGGTCTAATGCGACACTTATCAGCGACTTAACGACAGATCATGGATTTACGCAAACTCAAGACTTTGATCGACCTGGTCTCCGATTCCAACGTCTCCGAGCTGGAGATCACGGAAGCCGAAGGCACGGTCAGAATCGTCAAGGCGCAGCCGCAGCCCATCATTCAGTACGCGCAGATGCCCGCTCAGTTGGGATCGCAGTTTGCGTCTCAGGCCCCGATGCAATACGCCGCGCCCCAGGCCTCGCCCGCTCAAGCCCAGGCACCCGCCGCTGAAGCAGCTCCCGCCCCGGAGGCGCAAGGGCATGTGCTGAAGTCGCCGATGGTCGGCACGTTCTACCGCTCTTCTTCTCCGGGGGCGGCGCCGTTCGTTGAGGTGGGCGACACGGTCAAGGTCGGCCAGACGCTGTGCATCATCGAAGCGATGAAAATTCTCAACGAAATCGAGTGCGACAAAGACGGTGTGATCAAGGCCGTGCTGGGCGAAAACGGTCAGGCCGTCGAATTCGGCCAGCCGTTGTTCGTGATCGAGTAATGGCTTTTTCAGGAGAGCGCAGGGCCGCTTCCGGTTTCTTGACTCCCCCAGGGGAGCAAACCCAGGCAGTACCGAGGCACACATGAGCGCCCGCTCCTGACCACGGCTCCTGCGCTCAACGGGCGCTTCCGCCCTTCCCTGTCATTGAACGGACAACGCGCATGTTCAAAAAAATCCTTATCGCCAACCGTGGCGAAATCGCCCTCCGGGTGCAGCGTGCCTGCCGCGAACTCGGCATCCAGACCGTGGTGGTCTATTCAGAAGCGGATCGTGAAGCGAAGTATGTACGGCTGGCCGACGAGGCCGTGTGCATCGGCCCGGCGCCCTCGGCGCAGAGTTATCTGCACATGCCGGCCATTATTTCTGCTGCCGAAGTGACGGATGCCGAGGCGATTCACCCCGGTTACGGCTTTCTGTCGGAGAACGCGGATTTCGCCGAGCGGGTGGAGAAATCCGGCTTCGCCTTCATCGGCCCGCGTCCCGATTCCATTCGTCTGATGGGCGACAAGGTCAGCGCCAAGCAGGCCATGATCCGCTCTGGCGTGCCCTGCGTGCCAGGCTCGGAGGGGGCGCTGCCCGACGATCCGCGCGAAATCACCCGCATCGCCCGCTCGATCGGCTATCCCGTCATCATCAAGGCCGCAGGCGGTGGCGGCGGCCGCGGCATGCGCGTGGTGCACACCGAAGCCGCGCTGCTCAACGCCGTGACCATGACCCGCAGCGAAGCGGGCGCGGCGTTCGGCAACCCGGCGGTCTATATGGAGAAGTTTCTGCTCCAGCCGCGGCATATTGAAATTCAAGTGCTGGCCGACACCCACGGCAACGCGCTATGGCTGGGCGAGCGCGATTGCTCGATGCAGCGCCGCCACCAGAAGATTCTCGAAGAAGCCCCCGCTCCCGGCATTCCACGGCGGCTGATCGAGCGTATCGGCGCCCGCTGCGCGGATGCCTGCAAAAAAATCGGCTATCGCGGTGCGGGCACCTTCGAGTTTCTGTATGAAAACGGCGAGTTCTACTTCATCGAGATGAATACCCGCGTGCAGGTCGAGCACCCTGTTACCGAACTCATCACCGGCATCGACATCGTGGTCGAGCAGATCCGCATTGCCGCGGGCGAGAAGCTGACCGTGCGCCAGCGCGGCGTGCACCTCAACGGCCATGCCATCGAGTGCCGCATCAACGCTGAAGACCCCTACAAGTTCACCCCGTCGCCCGGCCGAATCACCATGTGGCACACCCCAGGCGGCCCGGGTGTGCGGGTCGATTCGCACGCCTATGCCAACTACTTCGTGCCGCCCAACTATGACTCGATGATCGGCAAAATCATCGTGCATGGCGCCACGCGCGAGCAGGCGATCGCGCGCATGCGCATAGCCCTGTCGGAAATGGTGGTGGACGGCATCCAGACCAATATCCCGTTGCACCGCGAACTCATGGTGGATGCGCGCTTCATCGAAGGCGGCACCAGCATCCACTACCTCGAGGAATACCTCGCCGCGCGGCATACCGCCTGATAGGGTTTGAACAAATCCGCCATGACCTACCGCGAAGTCACCCTCCCTGTCAGCGAAGAGCAGGCCGATCTCCTCTCCGATGCGCTGATGGAGCTCGGCGCTTTGAGCGTGAGCGTCGAAGACCGTTTCGGCGACACCGCACAGGAGCAAGCCTTGTACGGCGAGCCGGGCATGCCGCCGCCCAAGGGCGCCTGGGCGCAATCGCTGCTTCGCGTGCTGTTCGCCGACGAGGCCCAGGCCGACGCTGCGCTGGCCGCCCTGCTTGCCGAAGACATCCTGCCCGATCTGCAAGAGGTGCAACAGTCCACGGTGGAAGATCAGGACTGGGTACGGCTGACGCAGTCTCAGTTCCAGCCGGTGTCGATTGCCGACGCGCTGTGGATCGTGCCGAGCTGGCATGAGCCGCCCGAGGTTGCGGCGCCCATCATCCGTCTCGACCCCGGGCTGGCCTTCGGCACCGGCACCCACCCAACCACGCGGCTTTGCCTGGAGTGGCTGGCGCGCCAAACGCCAAGCCAACTCAGCGTGCTCGATTACGGTTGTGGTTCGGGCATTCTGGCCATTGCCGCGGCCAAGTTCGGCGCCGGCCCCGTGGTCGGCGTGGACATCGATCCCGACGCGGTGCTGGCCACCGAAGCCAACGCCGCGGCCAATGACGTCACCGTGCAGGCCGGCCTGCCCGAAAAGGTCGCTAATGCGCAATTCGACATCGTCGTTGCCAACATCCTGTCTGCGCCGCTCAAACTGCTGGCGCCCGCGATTGCCGCGCATGTGAAACCCGGCGGCTGGCTCGTGCTCAGTGGCATACTCGACCGGCAGGCCGAAGAACTCATCGCCGCCTACGCGCCCTATTGCGCGCTGCAGATCGACAAGACGCTCGATGGCTGGGTCTGCCTCGCGGGCCGCGCCCACCCCTGAACAGCGCATGGCACAGGCCACCCGCTGCCCCCACTGCCAGACCGCCTTCAAGGTGGTGCGCGACCAGCTCTTGCTGCGCGAAGGCTGGGTGCGCTGCGGCCATTGCGGCGAACCGTTCAACGCCCTCGATCACCTGATCGATCTCACCCCGGCGCCGCCCGCCGCCGCCGAGCCCCAGGCCCCAGCACAACCGACCCCGCCACCCGAAGCGCCGCCCGAACCGCGGGCAAGCACCGTGCCCGTGACGGCGGGCCTGCGCTGGAACAACATTCCACTCGATCAGCCGACCTATCAGGGATTTCTGCCGCTGACGGCGCAGGCCTACAGCCCGGCGCCCTGGACTCCCGCGAAACAAGCGCCTGCGCGCGGTGAAAAGGCCGAGACTGACCAGGCGTTGGCACCCGCTGAATCGCCCGCCGACCTGTTACCCGAAGGCGATCTTGCGGCGGACGAGATCCCGCCCTCCCAATCTGCTCTCGACCCCGACGCCGCACCGCTGTCCGAGTTCAACCTGAACGACGCGCTCAACTATCAATTTGTAAGCGAAGACCTCTCGCAAAACCCGCCCGCACTCGCCGCAAAACCGGTGGAAGCGGAGCCGGAATTCATCCGCAAAGCTCGTCGCCAGGCATTCTGGAGCAGCACGCCTGCCCGCGCGGCGCTGGCCTTCATCAGCCTGCTGTTGCTTCTGGTACTCGCCGCTCAGGCCGCGCTGACTTGGCGCGACACCCTGGCGCAGCAATACCCGGTCAGCCGCCCTTGGCTGCAACAGCTCTGCCAGATGACCAGCGGCTGCGAATTGGCCGCTCCGCGCAACCTCGATGCCTTGGTCATCGACTCCTCCACGCTCAGCCCGGCCGACAGCGGCTTGCAACTCAGCGTGCTGCTGCGCAACCGATCCGACCGCGCCGTGGCCTGGCCTGCGCTGGAGCTGACCCTGACCAATGCGCAGGACATGACTTTGCAACGCAAAGTGGTGCAGGCCGCGCAATACCTCCCCGAAGCGCAGGCCACTCATCGCACCCTGACAGAGGGCCTGGCCGCCGGTCAGCAGGTGCAATTGCTGCTGCACCTCGAGGTCAAAGGCGCCGCCCCGGCCGGTTACAAGCTGGTGTTGTTCTACCCCTGACGGCTATTTCTGGCCCGCCGAGCTGGGCAGGTTGAAAACGTCGTCGAGCGCGGCCCGGTAGCTGTCGCTCACCATGAGCTCGTCCCATTCCAAAGGCGGCTGGGTGGGCAGCAGGTCGAGGCGGCGCTGGGCGCTGTGGACATCGGGCGTCCACTGCCCGCGCTCCAGCGCCTGATCAAGCTCGCGCAGCAGCACGTCGAGCGGTCGCCCGTTATCGACCACGCTCTGGTTGCACACCAGCATGGCGTCGCATCCGGCCTGCAAACCCTGCAGCGCAGCCTGGCTGAGACTTTGGCCCCCGGCCCGCGCCGCGGCCATGCCGAGGTCGTCGCTGAGTATCGCGCCGGTAAAACCGATGCGCTCGCGCAGCACGTCCCGCAGCCAGACTGAGCTGAACCCTGCGGGCAGCGCATCCACCTCGGGGTAGATCACATGCGCCGGCATGACCGCGCGCAGCCCGGGCGCCAACCATTGATAAGGCGCGGCATCGGCGCTCAGAATGGCGTCGAGGGTACGCGCGTCGTGCGCCACGGCCAGATGCGTGTCGGCACGCACATAGCCGTGGCCGGGGAAGTGCTTGGCGCAATGCGCCATCCCAGCACGCGCCAAACCCAGCATCAGGCTTTGCGCCAGCACCGTCACCACCCGAGCGTCGGTGTGAAACGCGCGATCACCGATTACGCTGGAGCCGCCCCAATCGAGATCGAGCACGGGCGTGAAGCTGAAATCCACCCCGCAAGCCCGCAGCTCCGAGGCCAACACGAAACCGCACGCCGCCGCGCGCCGCATGGCGCCTGGGGCATCAGCCATCCAATGCGCCCCAAGCTCGCGCATCGCCGGAAGTGCCGTGAAGCCATCGGTGCGAAAGCGCTGTACCCGCCCGCCCTCGTGATCGACCGCGATCAGCAGATCAGGGCGTACCGCCTTGATCTGCGCGCACAGCGACAAGAGCTGCCCGCGGCTCTCCCAGTTGCGCGCAAACAGCACCACCCCGCCCACCAGAGGATTCCGTAGGCGCTTGCGATCGGCGGCACCGAGTTGCAGCCCGGCCACATCGAGAATCAACGGGGAGTGCATCAGCAGTTGCATGTCTTTCGCCTCAGTCAGGCCGAGTCACTTCGGCTACTACCATGGCCAGCGCGGTATCGGCCTCATCGGACACCGAGACCAGAAACCGCAGCGAACGGGCCTCGCACCAATCTTTGAGTGCGTCATGCAGCACGATGACCGGCTGTCCGCTGGGGAGTTTGAGAATCTCGCAATCGCGCCAGCGCATGGGGCTATGAATGCCCAGGCCGATGGATTTGGAGAACGCTTCCTTGGCGGCAAACCGCGTGGCCAGGTAGTTAATGCCGCGCTGGCGCACCTTGGACATACGGCGCTCATACTCGGCCAGCTCGCCGTCGCCGAGCACCCGTTGCGCGAAACGGTCGCCGTTGCGCTGCACCGCGGCGCCCATGCGCGCAATGGAGCAGACATCGGTGCCGATGCCGTAGATCATGAATGCGTTGCCACCGCGCGCGCGATCACCGCCTGAAAGTCACGCACCGATTGCTTCAGCCCGACGAACACCGCATGACCGATGAGCGCATGGCCGATGTGGAGCTCGCTCACTTCGGGCAGTGCGGCAATGGCGGGCGTGCTCTGCAGACTCAGGCCGTGGCCCGCGTTGGTCTGCAGGCCCAGGCTGCGCCCCAGCTTCAGGCCCGCGACGATGCGATCGAATTCGCGTTGCCGCGCGGCTTCGTCTGCGGCATCGAATGCGTTGGCGTAAGCGCCGGTGTGCAGCTCGATGCAGGGCGCACCGGCCTGGGCGCTGGTCTCGATTTGCCGGATGCTGGGCTCGATGAACAGGGAAACGCGGCAGCCGAAATCGGCCAGACGAGCGCAGGCCTCGCGCACGCGGTCGAACTGCCCCGCCACATCCAGCCCGCCCTCGGTAGTCACTTCCTGCCGACGCTCGGGCACCAGGCAGACCATCTGCGGACGTACTCGGCAGATGATGTCGAGCATCTCCGGGGCGAGCGCAGACTCGAAATTCAGCGGCGCCGAAAGGGTGGCTTTGAGCCGCTCGACATCGGCATCGCGGATGTGGCGACGGTCTTCGCGCAGGTGGAAGGTGATGATGTCCGCCCCGGCTTCGACCGCCTGCTGCGCCGCCAGCACGGGATCGGGAAAACTGCCTCCGCGCGCGTTGCGCAGCGTGGCGACATGGTCGATATTCACCCCGAGCAGCGGCGCAGCATCGGAGGGGCAAGCCATTGGATTCATAACTTGTGGAGATCAATAAGCAGCTGGCGGGTGCGCAGCATCTGTCCCGAAAGATGATAGTGAAGCAGGCTGCGCATCAACGTCTTTGCGGCACGCGCCAGTACAACATCGCCTTCTGCCGGCGGGCCTTCGCGCAGCGCCAGCAACACCTCGCCGCGCACCGCCAGGGCATCGGAAGCGGAGCAGGCCGACACGCCATGATCCGGGTCGACCCGGTAAAACGCATCGGGCAGCACCGGCTCGGAGGTCGCCCCTTCGAGGTGCAGGTCGGGCAAAAAACCCAGCTCGCGCAACAGCGAAAACTCAAAGCTGCGCAGCACCGGCTCCAATTCGCCCGCCGTCGCATGGGGGCGTTGCGCCAGCGCGGCAATGCCGGCGTGGTAGGCGTCGAACAGACCTTCGTGAGCATCTTCGCGAGCCAGCAGACGCACGAGCAGTTCGTTGAAATAAAAACCGCAAAGCAGGGGCAGGCCCGACAGCGGCGCCAACCCTCCCGCCCACTCGGCCCGGGTCAGGGTGCGCACCTCGCCGCGGCCGCTCCAACTGGCGTGGCAGGGCTGAAAACCCAGCAGCACGGCGCGCAGCGCGGAAGTCGGCCGCTTGGCGCCCTTGGCCACCAGCGCCAAGCGGCCATGGCGGCGGCTGAACACGTCGAGCAGCAGGCTGGTTTCCTTCCACGGGTAACTGTGCAGGACGTAGATGGGCTCTTCCTGCACGCGCTCCCCCGAGACGCCGCGCCTGGGAGCACGCGGCACGGGGCGCACGGCAGCCGGTTCGACGCTCAGCTCAGTCCTCATAGCCGAAGGCCCGCACGGCGGCCTGGTCGTCGGCCCAGCCCGAACGGGTCTTGACCCAGACCTCCAGAAAAACCGGTCCGTCGAACAAGACCTGCATGTCCTGCCGGGCTTCGGTGGAGATGCGCTTGAGGCGCTCGCCCCCAGCGCCGATCACCATGGCCTTGTGTCCGTCCCGATCGACGATGATGGCCGCGGAAATGCGGCGCAGATCGCCTTCCTGAGCGAACTGCTCGATGACCACGGTGCTGGTGTAGGGCAATTCGTCGCCGGTCAGGCGGAACAACTTCTCCCGCAGAATCTCCGCCGCCAGGAAGCGTTCGCTGCGGTCGGTGAGGGCGTCTTCTTCATAGCCCCACTCACCTTCATGCAGGTAGGGCTCCATGATGGACAGCAGCCGGGGCGCATCGGCTTTTTTTTGTGCCGACATCGGCACAATCTCGGCAAACTTGCGCAGTTGCCCCAGTTCAGCCAGCCAGGGCAGCAGCTTTTCGCGCGGGGTGATGCGGTCAAGTTTGTTGACCACGGCGATCACCGGCCGGTCGTCGGGCAAAACTTCAAGCACCGTGCGATCTTGCGGCAGAATCTTGCCCGCCTCAAGTACCCAGAGCACCAGATCGACCTCGCTCAAAGCGCCGGTGACGGTGCGGTTCATCGCCCGGTTGAGGGCGTGCATATGCTGGGTCTGGAAGCCTGGCGTATCGACAAACGCGAATTGCGAAGCTCCGTGCGTGGTCACCCCGAGGATGCGGTGCCGCGTGGTCTGCGCCTTGTGCGAGGTGATGCTCACCTTGGCGCGCACCAGCGCATTGAGCAGGGTGGATTTGCCCACATTGGGACGGCCGACAATGGCCACAGTGCCGAAGCGACGCGGCGAATCCGGGGGCGATGAGGTCATGGCGATTTGAGAGTTTTAGGCGGTCGTCGCACCGGCGAGCGACGCTGCTGATTGTGCGCCAGCGCAGGCTGCGCCGCATCGGGCGCGTGGCTGGGCTGAACGACTTGCCCGCGCTCATCCACCAACACAGGCCGGTTACCGCGGCGCACGGGTTTTGTGCCGCCTCGGCCAATGCGCTCGATCATGCGCGTGGCAGCGTCTTGTTCGGCGCGGCGGCGGCTGTCGCCCTCGCCCTCCACTTTCAGTCCGAGTGCCTCGACGGCGCACTCCACCTTGAATTGCTGCTGGTGCGCCGCGCCGCGCACGTCGAGCACGGCATAGCTGGGCAAAGGCAGACGCTGGCCTTGCAGAAACTCCTGCAATTGCGTTTTCGCATCCTTGCGGACGACGTCGGCGTCCAGCGTATCCATGAGCGGAGCGAACAAGCGGCGCATCACCTCTTGCGCCGTGTCGAAACCGGCTTCGAGGTAGATCGCGCCAAGTAGCGCCTCTACCGTATCCGCCAAAATGGATTCGCGCTGGGCGCCCCCGCTCTGCAGTTCGCCCTCACCCAGCCTGAGAAACCGCCCTAGGTCGATCGCGCGGGCCACTTCCGCCAGCGCTTCGGCCCGCACCAGCGCCGCGCGCAGACGGGAGAGTTGCCCCTCGTCTTGCCGCGCTGCCTGGTGGTACAGCCAAGCGGCGGCCGAGAGGTTGAGCACCGAATCGCCCAGGAATTCCAGGCGCTCGTTGTGATCCGCGCCAAAGCTGCGATGCGTGAGCGCCCGCTCGAACAGTTTGCGATCGCGGAAGACGTAGCCCAGCCGCGTTTCTAGTGCCGTGCTCACCCGGGAATCAGTGGGAATGGCCGGCGTACTTGATCAGCAAGTACACCGGCCCGGCAATGTGAATTTCCTTGTTGTAGGCAAAGGAGATCACCACTTTGTCATTCACCTTGGTGATGTCGAGATCCTGCGCCGTGACGGAGGAGATGTAATCGACATCGGCCATTTTGGAATAGGCCGAACGAATATCGGCCACGGTCGGCCCGGCCTTGGCCGCCTGATCGACCGCCTTCTGAATGGCGAAATATTCCGTGGCGGTGGGTACCGCCTGCGCGCCAATGACCACGATGAACGCGAGGATGGCGCCCCAGAAAATCAACCCGATCAGGGTGATGCCACGCTGCTTGTCATGCTGCTTCATATTGGCCCCGATTTCTCCATCTGGCAATGACGATCAATGAATCAGCCCAATGTTTTTCGGTGCGCTGAAATTCATCCACACCACAAAGGCTTTGCCGATGATATTGCGCTCGGGCACAAAACCCCAATAACGTGAATCCAGCGAGTTGTCGCGGTTGTCGCCCATGACGAAATAGTTGCCGGCCGGCACCTTGCAGACAAAGCCTTCGGCGTTGTAGTGACACATATCGCGGTGCGGAAAACTTTCAGGCCCGCCGATGACATAGGGCGGCGCCATCGGATTGATCATGATGCGGTGATCGTGCGTGCCCAGCTTTTCCATGTACTGCTTGTAATACGTCATGGTGTTGGGATCGAAATAATCGGGCAAGGGCGTTTCCTGTACCGGCTTGCCGTTGATCACCAGCTGCTTGTTTTCGTACGACACCGTATCGCCCGGCAGCCCGACGATGCGCTTGATGTAATCGATTTTCGGATCTTTGGGCAAACGGAACACGATCACATCGCCGCGCTGGGGCAGCGCGCCCGGAGTGAGGCGGGTATCGAGCAGCGGCAGGCGCAGACCGTACTCGAATTTGTTCACCAGAATCAGGTCGCCCGGCACCAGCGTCGGCTCCATGGAGCCCGAAGGAATCTTGAAGGGTTCGGCCACAAAAGAGCGCAGCAAAAACACCACCAGAATGACCGGGAACAGCCCGGCGGTCCACTCCAGCCACCAGGGCTGACGCTGCACCCGTTCGCGCGCCGCTTCGATGTCGGCATCGCTGGCCACGGCGCCGTCTGCGGCCAGTCCCTGTTTTTGCAGAGCACTGCGACGCTCTTCCAACTGCGCCACGGCCGACTTCGCCGCGCGCCTGCGTTGCGGCGCGAAATACCAGCGCTCGGCAAACCAGAACACGCCGGTGATGACCAGAAGAATGAACAGCAATAGGGTGAAGTTAACGCTGGGCGCAGTTTCCATACGGGATATTCTTGGGGAGTGGATCAGTCTTCGACTTGCAGAATTGCGAGAAAGGCTTCTTGTGGCACTTCGACCGAGCCGATCTGCTTCATGCGTTTTTTACCCGCCTTCTGCTTTTCCAGCAGTTTGCGTTTGCGGGAAATGTCCCCCCCGTAGCACTTGGCCAGCACGTTCTTGCGCAGGGCCTTGATTGTCTCACGCGCGATGATGTTGGCTCCGATGGCCGCCTGGATGGCGACGTCGTACATCTGGCGCGGAATGATCTCGCGCATCTTGGCCGCCACCTGACGGCCGCGGTACTGGCTCTGAGCGCGGTGCACGATGATGGACAGCGCGTCCACCCGGTCGCCGTTGATCAGCATATCGACCTTCACCACATCGGCGGCGCGGTACTCCTTGAACTCATAGTCCATCGAGGCATAGCCCCGCGACACGCTTTTGAGCTTGTCGAAAAAGTCGAGCACGATCTCGGCCAGCGGCATGTCGTAGGTCAGCATCACCTGGCGACCGTGATAGGCCATATTGAGCTGCATGCCCCGCTTCTGGTTGGCCAGGGTCATCACCGGGCCCACATAATCTTGCGGCATGTACAGATGCACCGTGACGATGGGCTCGCGGATTTCGGCAATTCGCCCCTGATCGGGCATTTTGGACGGATTTTCGACCTCGATCACCTCGCCATTGGCCAGCATGACCTGATAGACCACCGAGGGTGCGGTGGTGATGAGGTCTTGGTCGAACTCGCGCTCCAGTCGCTCCTGCACGATCTCCATGTGCAGCAGGCCCAGAAAGCCGCAGCGAAAGCCGAAACCCAGCGCCTGGCTCACTTCGGGCTCGTAACGCAGGGCGGCATCGTTGAGCTTGAGCTTTTCCAGCGCGTCGCGCAGTTGGTCGTATTCGCTCGCCTCGGTGGGGTAGAGACCGGCGAACACCTGCGGCTGGATTTCCTTGAAGCCGGGCAGCGCCTCGGTTGCCGGACCGAGATTGTTGGGCAGCTTTTTCTCGAGGGTGATGGTGTCGCCGACCTTGGCGGCCTGCAACTCCTTGATGCCCGCGATGATGAAGCCGACCTCGCCCGTGTTCAAGGCCTCGCGCGACACCGATTTCGGCGTGAACACCCCGAGTTGTTCGGCGTTGTAAACCGCGTGCGTGGCCATCATCTTGAAACGCTCGCCCTTTTTCAGGCTGCCATCGACCACCCGCACCAGCATGACCACACCGACGTAGGTATCGAACCACGAGTCGATGATCATGGCGCGCAGCGGCGCGTCCACCACGCCCTTGGGCGGCGGCATGCGCGTAATCACGGCCTCGAGAACGTCGTCGATGCCCATGCCGGTCTTGGCGCTGCAGGCAATGGCATCGGCCGCGTCGATGCCGATGACTTCCTCGATTTCTGCCTTGGCCTGCTCGGGGTCGGCCTGCGGCAGATCCATTTTGTTGAGCACCGGCACCACTTCCACGCCCAGGTCGAGCGCGGTATAACAATTCGCCACGGTCTGCGCTTCGACCCCCTGACTGGCATCGACCACTAAGAGCGCGCCTTCGCAGGCCGAGAGCGAACGGCTGACTTCATAACTGAAGTCGACATGCCCCGGCGTATCGATCAAATTGAGGTTGTAGGTTTTCCCGTCCCGCGCGACGTATTGCAGCGCCGCGGTCTGCGCCTTGATGGTGATGCCGCGCTCGCGCTCGATGTCCATCGAATCGAGCACCTGCGCTTCCATTTCCCGGTCGGACAAGCCCCCACACCGCTGAATAATACGGTCAGCAAGCGTAGATTTGCCGTGATCAATATGGGCAATAATTGAAAAATTACGAATATGATTCATGCAATAGTCCACTGGGGCGACCGCTTCGCGCCCTGCGGATCAGACGGAAACACGGGGATGAACAAGAAAAAAGGCGCGACAAGCGTGACGCGCCTTCCAACAAATCGATTTGGCAACTGCTGATGCTTGTTGGGCGGTCATTCTAACCCGGGGGCGAAACCCGGCCTGATGCCGCGTTCCGCCCTGTTGATCGCCTCAGTTCTGCGGCCGGATCAGGACATAAAGACCCGATTCGCCGCGCCGCACCAGCACCGCCACCTGCTTGCCAACGGGCAGTTGCGCGCTGATGGCATTGAACTGGGTGGCACTGCTGACCGCGGTGTTGCCCACCGCCAGCACCACATCCCCCACGCGCAGACCGTCGCGTGCCGCGCCCTCACGCACAGCCTCGACCAGCACACCGCTGCTCACGCCGAGCTGACGCTTTTGGGCATCATTGAGGTCGATGACTTTCACCCCCAACGCATTGGCCTTGCTCACGGCTTCGGGCTTTTGCTCCTCGGCCGGTTTGGCGCCGGGCTTCTTGTCCATCACCCATTCGCCCACCTTGACGTTGAGCGTCAGAGTCTTGCCCATACGCAGCACCTGCATGGGTACGGTGGAGTCAGGCTTGGTTTCGCCCACCAGACGCGGCAGATCGTTGGCCCGCTCCACCGGCTTGCCGTTGAAGCTGGTGACAATGTCGCCCACCTGCACACCAGCCTTGTCCGCCGCGCCGTCCTTCTCGACCACGCGCACCAAAGCACCCCGCGCCTGCCCGAGTCCGAGCGACTCGGCCAGATCGCGGCTCACGCTGTCGATCTGCACCCCGATCTTGCCGCGCACCACATAGCCCTGCTTCTTGAGCTGCTCGACCACGCGCATGGCTTCATCGATGGGGATGGCAAAGGAGATGCCCATGAAGCCGCCGGTCCGGCTGTAGATCTGCGAATTGATGCCGATGACGTTGCCGCGCATATCGATCAGCGGGCCGCCGGAGTTGCCCGGATTGACCGCTACGTCAGTCTGAATGAACGGGGTGTAGTCGCCGGTATCGCGCCCCTTGGCGCTGACGATGCCCGCCGTCACCGTGTTCTCGAGCCCGAACGGCGAGCCGATGGCCACCACCCACTCACCCACCTTGACTTTGGAGGAATCGCCGATGTGCACAGCGGGCAGCGCTTGCTTGGCATCGATCTTCACCAGCGCCACGTCGGTGCGTTTGTCAGCGCCGATGAGCTTGGCCTTGAACTCGCGTTTGTCGGTCAACGTGACCATGATCTCGTCCGCCCCGTCCACGACATGGGCATTGGTCATGATGTAGCCGTCCGGGCTGACGATGAAGCCCGAGCCCACACCCGTGGGACGCTCTTCCTCTTCATTCTGCGGGCCGTTCTTGCCCCCCTTCGGGCTATCGGGCGCGGGAATGGGCACCCCAAAAAACCGCCGAAGCAGCTCGCGGGTCTGCTCGTCCATCTGATCGCCGCTGCCCACGGGCACCTTCTTGTAGGTTCGGATATTCACCACGGACGGACCGGCCTTCTCCACCAGCCCGGTGAAATCCGGCAGGCCGCAGGCCACGCAAGACTGCTGCGGCGCCGAACCGGCCGCCTGCGCAGGAACCGCGATACCCGAAAAGGCCAATAGGCCCGCACTCCAACAGCTCAACAAAACTTTTTTCACCGATTTCTCCCTGATACATTGCGCCTGAGATCAGGCATGGCACTGCAATTGATTCCATCATTTCATCCGCTCGCGGGCAGCATACGGAAAACGTCGCAACCGCGCTGCGGGCGGCGCAGAACCCTCAAGCCGCTTATTGCACGCGAACGATGGCCTCGCTGATGCGACGCAGTGTGCGCTCGGGCACGGCGCCCATCACCGTCAGCCAGGAGTCGCCGATGCGCCGAGACAGCGCCAGCGTGCCGCCGACGCGCTGTTCAGGCGCGACCGGCTCGCTCAGATCGGCAGCGGACTGCACAAAAATGGATACCGAAGCCAGGCCATCACTGAGCAGCCACTGCAATACCTCAGAGGGTTTGCTGCCCACCGACATACTGCGGCGAAATACCCCGACCGTCTTGAAACCTGGCACCTGGGAAGACAGCGCCCATCCCTGCGACTGCAGACTCACCGGCACGACCTTCATCTGCTCCACCGCATACCCTGGGGGTTGATGCAGACTGTCGCGCACCAAAGACTGGCGCGGCGCCACATTGATCTTGAGTTCGGTAAACGCCACCTGATTGATCACATGACCCGCCGCGTCCAGCGTTTGCGCCTTAACCAGCAGCTGCGAATCGCGCAGCGACCACAGGCGGTATCCCCAGCGCAAATCGTCGCGCGGCAACAGGGTGGAGACGCGGCACTCGAAACCCGCGCAACGCTGCAGCCCGCCCCGCTCCAGGCGGTAATTGCGGTCGACCTCGCCATCGGTGGTTTTGAGCAAACGGGGAAAGCTGGCCTGCCCAGCCTGATTGTCGATCAGCGTGAGGCGATAGTCGGGCCAACTCGTGCGAACCTCATCATTGAGCGAAACCATGATGCGGCGCTGCCCATCGAGCGTCTCGATGCGCTCGAAATGCCCCTGCGGCAAAACATAGTGCACCAGGCTGGAGGTGCTGATCTCATCGCCACGCTGGGTGATGAACACGCCGCTGTAATTCAGCGACCGGGCGGCCGCGCTGACGGTCTGCAACCATTGCTCCAGACCCTTGCGCTGCGCAGGCGCATCCGCTGATTGCGCCGCGGCCAAGGGGTCCGCCGCGGCTGGCGCTTGGCCCTCCTGCGCGGCGAGGGCGGGCGCGGCCCAAGCGAGGGCGGGCGAGGCCCAAAGTACACCCGACAATCCGACAAGGCTCCCCAGCCAGATTGCCCGACGCCAGCGACGCGCGCTGAATACCTGCAAGCCCGCCATCAGTGCGATTGCGCTGCGGGCGCGGTCTGATGGAGACCCCGCTCAGGGAGACCAGGCTCAGGGACGCTGGGCTCGACAGGCCGATTTCGAACCCATTGCAGCGTGGCCGGCACGGCGGGCATCATGCCCCCAGCCATCTGCTGATGCGCCAGGAGGTATTCGACCATGGGCATTTGCTCCGACACGGGAACGAGCTGGGTGGCCCCTTGACCGCCCTCGCCCCGCTGTGGACTCTGCGCCGACAGATCGGCCTGGATCAAACCCGCCCGGGCCACTGGGTTGAGAGGCGCAGCAATCTGGGTATCGGCTACAGGTATCTGCCGCTTCGAACCCAGAACTCCGGCTGACGCCACCGTCGGCGCCGCACCTGACGAATCGGCGTTCTGCAATCCTGGCAGCGCCACCCAGGCCATCACCGCCACCCCGGCCACAGCCGCCATGCCAGCGGCCATGCGCGTGCTCCAGTGCGGGCGGCGATGCGCGGCAGAGCGATGTGCCGATGCCGAAGATCGATCAACCGCCGCAGCCGTTTGCGTCACGGCCTGCGGCTGCAGCACGATGGGTTCGCGCGCAATGGCCGCGCTGACGCGCCGCAAAAAGTCAGCCTCGCCGGGCATGGGCGTGAGATCGGCAGAACGCAGCACATCGCCGATCTGCGCGTAAATCAGCCAGTCTCGTCGCGCGGCCTCGTCCGAAGCCACATGGCGGATAAAAGCTGCCGTAGCCTCCGTCCGCGCGGATTGCCCACGGTACTCGCCTTCCGCATCCATCAAGGCGGAGAGTTGCTCGCGCGACATGTCTTGACTCATTTCCTGTCTCCAACAAAGCTCAACCGTAGGCTCACCAACGCTTGCCACCCTTGTGCTCGATCACCGGCCGCAGACGCTCTGCGATCGCCTCGCGGGCACGAAAAATTCGCGAACGCACCGTGCCTATCGGGCATTGCATGGCTTCGGCAATATCTTCGTAACTCAAACCTTCAATCTCGCGCAGAGTGATCGCCATGCGCAAATCTTCTGGCAAAGACTCCATCGCGGCATTCACCGTTTGCACGATTTCTTTCGAAACCAGAATGGATTCTGGCGTTTCGTGGTTGGTTAGTAGCTCGGTCGGGCTAAAAGTTTCTTCATCATGGCCCAACGCATCGCCTTCGGACACCGTCGGATCGCGAATATCGTCGGAAATGGCTTTTTTGGCCGTATTGACCGCGATGCGATAGAGCCAGGTATAGAACTGACTTTCACCGCGAAACTGCCCGATGGCCCGGTAAGCGCGCAAAAAAGTCTCTTGCGCCACGTCTTCCGCCAGGGCCGGATCGCGAATGAAGCGCAGCACCAAGCGATAAATGCGGCGCTGGTATTTGGCCACGAGCAGATCGAAGGCCTTCTGCTGCCCCGCCTGGACCTGCTGGACCAGCACGGCATCACTCTGGGTGTCTTGCTCCACCAGAACTCAGTGCGGCAGTGCACCCAAGCGCAGTCGCAGTTCGCGAAAAATGCCGGGTTGGATATCGCTGGGCACGGGCAGAACCACGCGCCCTTTAGCCGTCAGGCCCAGTACCAGCAGCAGCCCTGGCAGCACCATGCCTCGCACCTGAAGCACATCTTCCAGACCGTCGCCGCGCTGCAGCTTCCACCCGCGCTCGCCGTGAAACAGCGTGAATGGGCGGATGGTCCAGTACGGGTACTGCGCCGACAGAATGGCCAGGAATATGGCGGCCGCAAATGCCGCCATCAGGCTGAGCGAATCAGTATCGCGCCAGACCCAGACCGTCCACCCGGCGGCGAGCAGGGAGGCCGCACTGAACAGCCCGAGCAGCAGATGCCAGCGGCCGAAATGTTCGACCCGGATCTGCAGGGGTGCAAGGGTCTTCATGCTGCTCTATTGAGGATGGGGAATGCAAAGGGGGAATGCAAAGGAAGGATGCAAAAGACAGCTAAATTGTCCCTCAGACACGCTTGAACAGCAGCGACCCGTTGGTGCCACCAAAACCGAAATTGTTTTTCAGCGCGTAGTCGATGCGCATGTCGCGCGCGGTGTTGGCGCAGTAGTCCAGATCGCATTCCGGATCGGGTGTCTGCAGATTGATAGTCGGCGGGCACACCTGATGATGCAATGACAGCACGGTATAGACCGACTCGACTCCTCCGGCGCCACCGAGCAGGTGGCCGGTCATCGACTTGGTGGAATTAACCACCAGCTTGTAGGCATGGTCGCCAAAAGCGAGCTTGATGGCGTCGGACTCGTTCTTGTCGCCCAGCGGGGTAGAGGTGCCGTGGGCGTTGATCATTTGAACCTGGTCGGCGGCCACGCCGGCGTTTTTCAGCGCCAGCAACATGCTGCGGCGGGGGCCGTCGGTGTTGGGCGCTGTGATATGACCGGCGTCACCGCTCATGCCGAAGCCGACGAGCTCGGCGTAAATCTTCGCCCCGCGTTTGACTGCGAGGTCGTAGTCTTCCAGCACCATGACGCCAGCGCCTTCACCCAGAACAAAACCATCGCGGTCTTTGTCCCACGGACGACTCGCGCTGGCCGGGTCGTCATTGCGGGTGGACAGGGCGCGCGCAGATGCAAAACCACCGATGCCCAAGGGCGATACCGTGGCCTCGGCGCCGCCTGCAACCATGACGTCAGCATCTCCGGCTTCGATGAGGCGCGCAGCCAAGCCGATGGCGTGCAGACCGGTGGTGCAGGCCGTAACGACAGACAGGTTGGGGCCCTGAAAACCGTATTCGATAGACACATGCCCGGACACCATATTGATGATCGATGCCGGCACAAAAAACGGTGTGACGCGGCGCGGGCCGCGCTCGAGCAGTTCCTTGTAGGTGTTTTCGATCAGCGGCAGACCGCCGATGCCTGACCCCACTAACACGCCGACCCGCTCAGGGTCGAGCCCGGCTTGGTCGATGCCGCTGTCACGCACAGCCTGCATCGACGCGGCGATGCCGTAGTGGATGAAGGTATCCATGTGCCGCGCTTCCTTGGCGGCGATGTACTGCGTCACATCGAAATCACGGACTTCGCCTGCGATTTGCACGGAATAGGCCGAGGCATCGAACTTGGTGATGCGTCCGATGCCGGATTTGCCAGCGAGCAGGTTTGCCCAGTTGTCATCCAGCGTGTTGCCCAGCGGGGAAACCGCGCCCAGGCCAGTAATCGCAATTCGTCGACGAAGAGTCATGTGAAATCAGGTAAGCCGCGCCAGCGCAGAAGCATGGACGCGAGCAAATGTGAGTCAGAACAAAAAGGATTCAAAACAAGATCGCTCAAGTTGCATGGCCGATCAAACAAATCGGCGCTGCAATTGAACCCGTCATCAGGCCTTGTAGTGCGCCTTGGCGTAGTCAACCGCCAATTGCACGGTGGTGATCTTCTCGGCGTCTTCGTCGGGAATCTCGATGTGGAATTCGTCTTCCAGCGCCATGACCAGTTCGACCGTGTCCAGAGAATCGGCGCCCAGATCATCCACGAAGGATTTTTCGTTGGTCACCTGGTCTTCGGCAACGCCCAGTTGCTCGGCGATGATCTTCTTGACGCGCTGTTCGATGTCACTCATTGAAACCTCCAGTGGAAATATGAAAAATTTTAGCAAGCGCCGAAGCTGACTTGGCGACAGGCCGAGAGCATAACCCCGCCCGGCGACAACGTCGCGCGTTTCGGCAGGTGTTATTGCATGTACATGCCGCCGTTCACATGCAGAACGGCGCCGGTGATGTAGGCCGCCAAGGGCGAGGCCAGAAAAGACACCGCATGCGCGATCTCTTCAGGCTTGCCCAGACGACCCAGGGGAATGCGCGCCAGCATCGGCTGGGTCTGCGCCTCGGTCAGCGCCCGGGTCATATCGGTATCGATGAACCCCGGCGCCACGCAATTGACCGTGATGTTGCGGCTGCCTAGCTCTTGCGCCAGCGCTCGGGTCATGCCCGCCACGCCGGCCTTGGCCGCGGCGTAATTGGCCTGACCCGGATTGCCCGACGCGCCCACGACCGAGGTGATGTTGACGATGCGGCCGTAACGCTGCTTCATCATGGGCCGCATCACGGCGCGCGACATACGGAACACACTGCTCAGATTGGTCGAAATCACGGCATCCCAGTCGGCGTCGCTCATGCGCATGGCCAGCATGTCGCGAGTGATGCCGGCATTGTTCACCAGAATCTGCAGCCCGCCTTCGGCTTTGACGATCTCGTCGACCAGACGAGCGCCTGTCTCGGCGTCGTTCACATCAAGTACAGCCCCTCGCCCGCCGAAGGCCCGCAGGGCCTCGGTAATGGCGTTTGCGCCGGACTCCGAGGTCGCCGTGCCGATGACGCGAGCGCCCGCAGCAGCCAGATCTGCCGCTATGGCCGCGCCGATGCCGCGCGATGCGCCCGTGACCAGGGCGATCTGACCATAGATCGGATGGGCGGTGGAAGTGTCAGGGGAGGAATTGCTCATGCCAGGGCGGTTTGAAGGGAAGGAATCGCGGACAGATCGTCCAGGGCAAAAGACTGCAGGGCGGGATCGATCCGGCGGGTCAGGCCATGCAGCACTTTACCCGGGCCACATTCGACCAGCGTCGTGCAGCCCGCCTTCGCGATGGCCTGCACGCACTCGACCCAGCGCACGGCATGACACGCCTGACGCGCCAGCGCGTCGCGGATTTGATCGGGATCGGTTGGATGCGCCACGTCCACATTATTGATCAGCGTGATCTGCGGCGGCTTGATCGGCACCCCTTGCAGATAGGCGCGCAACTGGTCGGCCGCGCCCCGCAGCAGACTGCTGTGAAACGGCGCCGAAACCGCCAGCGGCAAAGCGCGCTTGGCCCCCGCCGCTTTCAACACTTCGCAGGCGCGCGCCACGGCGGCCTGCGTCCCGGCGATCACCACCTGGCCCGGCGAATTGAAGTTGACCGCTTCCACCGCTTCGCCGGTCTCCTGCGCCGCCTGGGCGCAGCCGACACGCACGGCGGCATCGTCCAGACCCAGCACGGCCGCCATACCGCCGGCGCCGACGGGAACCGCGTCCTGCATGGCCTGGGCGCGAAATCGCACCAAGGGCAAGGCATCGGTCAGCGTGAGGCTTTCGGCCGCGACCAGCGCGGTGTATTCGCCCAGACTGTGTCCGGCGACAAAGTCGGGTTTGCGCCCGCCCTCGGCCAGCCAAAGGCGATAAAGCGCCACGCCCGCAGTGAGCATGACGGGCTGGGTGTTGGTTGTCAGATTGAGTTGCTCGGCCGGGCCCTGCGCGATCAGAGCGCCCACATCCTGCGACAGGGCCGCGCTGGCCTCCTGCAGGGTGGCGCGCACGGCAGGATGATCGGCCACTTTATCGAGCATGCCGACGGACTGTGAACCTTGTCCGGGGAAAACGAACGCAAATGTCATGGTGGTACAGGAGTTGAACGTCTGCAAAACTCAGTAATCGACGACCGCAGCGCCCCAGGTCAAGCCGCCGCCGACGGCTTCGAACAGCAAGGTGTCGCCGCGCTGAATCTGCCCGCTGCGCACGGCGACATCGAGCGCCAGCGGAATCGAAGCGGCCGAGGTGTTGCCGTGCTGATCGACCGTCACGACGATTTTGTCGAGCGGAATGCCGAGTTTCTTGGCGGTATGCGTCATGATGCGGATATTGGCCTGATGCGGCACCATCCAATCCACATCGGCGGGCAAGCGCTCGGCCTTGGCCAGCGCCTCGCGGGCCACGTCTTCGAGCACGTGGACGGCTTGCTTGAATACCGCCTGTCCGTCCATTTTCAGGAAAGGACTGCCCGCAACCTGGCCGCTCGACACGCGCCCCGGAGTGCACAGGATGGACGATTGACGGCCGTCCGCATGCAGCGCGCTGGCCAGCACCCCCGGCGCTTCGCTGGCACTGAGCACCACGGCGCCAGCGCCATCGCCAAACAGCACGCAGGTGGTACGGTCATTGAAGTCGAGAATCTGCGAAAACACCTCGGCGCCAATGACCAGGGCATGCCGCGTCATGCCACTGCGCACGAACTGATCGGCCACGGCCAGGGCGTAGACGAACCCAGCGCATACCGCCTGCACGTCGAAGGCCGCGCCTCCAGCGGCGCCAAGACGGCCCTGGATGAGCGCCGCATTGGAAGGAAAAATCATGTCCGGCGTGGACGTGGCCACGATGATCAGGCCAATGTCATGGGCCTGCAGTCCGGCCGATTCGAGGGCGCGACGGGCCGCTTGTTCGCCCAGATCGACACTGGTCGTGCCTTCTTCAGCGAAGTGACGAAAACGGATGCCGGTGCGCGCCACGATCCATTCATCACTGGTTTCGACGCCGCGCTGGGCCAGATCGGCCGCCAGTTCGTCGTTGCTGATTTTGCGGGGGGGCAGTGCGCTGCCGGTGCCGGAAATACGGGAATAGGAGGACATGGAACAGATCGTTCAGAGAGGTGCAGCGGGGCGATTCAACTCGCCGGAGCAAGCGCGGCCCCGGTGGGTGATGACTCGTGCATCACTTCGAGAATTCGTTCGGTATGGCGCACCACGTCGCCCTGCACCGCTTCATGCGCGCGCAGCAGCGCCTGCTCGAAGCCAAAGGCATCCGCCGAACCGTGGCTTTTGACGACCAGGCCGCGCAAACCCAGCAGGGCCGCACCGTTGTAACGGCGGTGATCGACGCGCTTGCGGAAGCGTTTGAGCACTGGCATGGCGAACAGCGCCATCAACTTGCTCAGCGGCGTGCGGGTGAACTCTTCGCGGATCATGCCAGAGAGCATTTGCGCCAGACCTTCGGAGGTCTTGAGCGCGACATTGCCGACAAAACCGTCGCACACGACGATATCAGTCGTGCCCTTGAAGATATCGTTGCCCTCGACGTTGCCGTAAAACCGCAGACGCCCGAGCGCGTCGGCTTCGCGCAGCAATTCGGCCGCCCGCTTGATGGTGTCGTTGCCTTTGATCACCTCTTCGCCGATATTGAGCAGCCCAACCGTCGGCTGCGCATGCCCACCGGCCGCCGCATACGCCGTACCCATAACGGCGAACTGCAGCAGGTGCAAGGGCTCGCAATCGACGTTGGCGCCCAGATCGAGCATCAGCGTTCCCTCGCCCTTCTGGTTGGGCAAATAGGTGGCGATGGCGGGTCGTTCAATGTCGAGCAGGGTCTTGAGCAAATAGCGCGCAAGCGCCATCAAGGCGCCGGTATTGCCTGCTGATACGCAGGCCTGCGCACGACCGTCTCGAACCTGCTCGATGGCACGGCGCATGGATGAATCGCGTTTGCGGCGCAGCGCAACCTCGACCGGGTCGTCGGAAGTCACCACCTCACTCGCCGCGACGAATTCGATCCGCGCATCGTTTTTCAGGCGCAACGACTCCAGCAGCGGCATGACAGCCTCAGCCTGACCGACCAGAATCAGCCGGCTGTCCGGATGCGCCTGCAAAAATTGCACACAGGCTGGCAGGGTCACTTTCGGACCATGGTCTCCGCCCATCAAATCGACGGCCAGAGTGGAACTCATGACACAGCGGGCGCCAACATCGAAGGCCCCTTCGCAGGCACGCATGACAAACTATCGCCCCACATTTGCAGGCGACGCAGGGTGCGCAAAGGCAAGCGTTTACTCGTCAGATTTGGTCTTGACCACTTTGCGCCCACGGTAAAAACCGTTCGGGCTGATGTGGTGGCGCAGATGCGTTTCGCCCGTGGTCGGCTCAACCGCCAGCGGCGGCGCGCTCAAAAACTGGTGGGCACGGTGCATGCCACGCTTCGAAGGTGATTTCTTGTTTTGCTGGACGGCCATGGCAATCCCCTGTGAAAAAGCTGATCATTATATGCGATAGCGTTGCCCCGTGACATAGCGCACTAGCGTTTCTTTCTTGCGTCGCCCAGCAGATCGCGCAGATTAGCGAAGGGGTGCTGGCGGTCCTCGGCAGGCGCCTCATCGGTGCGTGAAGACGTCGGCTCGGGCGCATCACGCTGCGGGCAGACCTCGTGCATGGGCACGATGGGCAGGGCGAGGATGAGTTGGTCCTCGATGAGGGTCAGAACGTCCACGGGATGGACCGCGGGCAGCGCCTCGTCTTCGGCCTCGATTTCGGCCTGAGTCAGTTCCGGCTCTTCGGCCACCAACCGAAAATCGACAGTTTCGTCAACCGCATATTGCATGGCCTGCAGACAGCGCTGGCAGATCAGAGGAAGCGCCCCACGCACTTGCAAAGTCACCATGGCCTGCGGGCGCATGCCGATCCGTTCGCGCTGAAAACCCTGTAGCGCCCATTGCACGGGAGGCCCTTGCGTGCTCGACAACAATTCGCTCAGGCGGGGCAGTTCAGGCAACGACACCCGGCCGTGCAGTTCTCCGCCGGAACGGGCGAAGTCGAACAAAGTCAGCGCACGGGGCGGCATCGACCCGGAGTCAGGAGGGGTTGTGGAGTGGTGTTGGGACATCACCTGAGTTTACCGGCTGCAACATCTCGCCGAGACAGGGCGCAGTCCCTCTCCTACACTACGGAGTATGCAAAAAAAGTGATCCATATCACTTCGACCCACCAAAAATAGGATGAGATTGATGAACACTATTGCGCAGTGGTTCCCCCTGGGTTGGGAGCCTTTTCTTTATGGCGGCATTTTCATCGGACTGGGCGTCAGCGTGCTGTTCTGGCTGACTGGCCTGATCGGCGGCGTCAGTACCGCTTACACCGCAGTTTGGTCGCTGGTGTCGCGTCATCCGTTTTTTCAACACGAAAAATTCATTTCGACCCGTAACTGGCGCTTGATGTACGGCCTGGGTCTGATCGTCGGTGCAGTGGTGTTCACCTACACCCTCGGGCATGGCGAAGGCTTCGTGACGCGAGTGCCGCTGTGGCAGTTGTTCCTCGGCGGCATCGTCGGCGGGTTTGGCGCCCGCATGGGGGGGGGCTGCACCTCGGGGCACGGCATCTGCGGCGTCGGGTCTGGGCAGTTGCCATCCATTCTCGCGGTGATCATTTTCCTGTGTACCGCCGTCATCACGGCCCATGTGGTTCGCGCCTTGGGAGGGTTCTGAAATGCAACGTGTTCCTCCTTTCGCAGTGATGCTTTCGGCCTTGTTCGCCGGGGCCTTGTTCGGCTTCGGTCTGGCTCTGTCCACCATGGTCAAGCCCGAGGCCATTCTGCAGTTTCTGCTGCTCAAGAATCTCGGTCTGCTGCTGGTGATGGGAGGCGCTGCCGGCGTGACCTTCATCGCCTACCACCTGCTGCCCCGACTGATGAAGCGGCCGGTCTTTGGCGTGGTGTTCGGCAAACACCCCTCGCATCTGGACGCGCGCACCCTCATCGGCGCCGCGATATTTGGCGTGGGCTGGGGGCTGAGCGGCGTGTGTCCGGGCCCGGCCATTGCTGGTCTGGGGGTGGGCAACTGGCCGCTGCTGCTGAGCATCGCGGGCATACTCATTGGCGCATGGCTGCATGGCCGGTTTTTTGGCAAGCATTGATGACGGGGCCGGCTGATCCCGTTCTGGTTCTCGCGTCGACCTCGCGCTATCGCGCTGAGTTGCTTCAACGCCTGCGCGTGCCTTTTTCTAGCCGCGCACCCGAGGTGGACGAAACCCGCAGAGTCCATGAGTCTGCGCTCGATCTGGCGCTGCGGCTGGCGGCTGAAAAGGCCGCCGCGGTGGCGCGCACTGCGCCAGGCTGCTGGGTGATCGGCTCCGATCAGGTGTGCATGCTGGGTGACGAAGCGCTCGGCAAACCCGGCTCCCATGCGGCTGCGGTCGCTCAGTTGCAGCGACTCAGCGGGCGTGACGCCGTGTTCCACACCGCGGTTTGCGTCATCGACCCAGAGGGCGGCGTACAAGTGCGCAACTGCCCCACCGAAGTGCGATTCCGCATGCTGAGTCCGGCGGAAATCGAAACCTATCTGACGCTGGACGCGCCCTACGACTGCGCGGGCAGCGCCCGCTCGGAATCGCTCGGCCCTGCGCTGCTCAAGCACATGCGCAGCGACGATCCGACCGCCTTGATCGGACTGCCCCTGATCGACCTGTGCGACATGCTGCGCCTGAGCGGTTTCGACGTGCTGGCGCGAGCGCTGAATTCCAGATCAGCGCAGCGACCAGCCCAGGTTTGAGAGTTCGCGCACCGCGCCCATGCCCAGCGAGGCGCCAAAACGCTTGGCCAGACGCTCGGCCACGTTTTCCTGCACGGTGTAATCGACGATATTCGGCGCTTTGATCTTGTCGCGCGCGATCTGGTCGACATCGCCGTAGCCGTCGGCCAGTCCTTGTTTCACGGCCGACTCGCCCGTCCACACCAGGCCGGAGAAGGTCTCGTCATTCACTTTCAATCGGGCGCCGCGACCTTTTTCCACCGCCGCGATGAACTGTTTGTGAATCTGTTCCAGCATGCCCAGGGCGTAGGTTTTCTGGTCCTCGGGCATGGGCGTGAAGGGATCCATGAACCCCTTGTTGGCGCCCGCGGTGAGCAAGCGACGGGTTACGCCGAGCTTGTCCATCAGGCCGGAAAAGCCGAAGCCGTCCATCAACACGCCGATGGAGCCCACCAGACTGGCCGGATTCACATAGATGTCATTCGCCGCCGCCGCCACGTAGTACGCGCCGGAGGCGCACACCTCTTCGCAGACGGCGTACACCGGCTTGTTGTATTTGGCGCGAAGCCGCTCGATCTCGGCAAAAATCTGGCTCGCCTGCACCGGGCTGCCGCCCGGGCTGTTGATGCGCAGGATGACGCCGCGCGTGTCGGGGCTGGAAAACGCATCCTGCAAGGCCGCATTGATATTGTCGGCACTGGCCTGCGAACCGATGGAGATCTCGCCGTTGAGCTCGATCAGCGCCGTATGCGGCCCGGTGGCGGTACTGCTACCGAACTCGGCGATCATGCCGCCGAAAAAGATCAGCGCCACGATGCCGAGCAGGACGAAGCGGAAAAAAATCGACCAGCGCCGCGCCCGTCGTTTTTCGTTCACGACCTCGAGCACCAGTTTTTCCAACACCTGCCGCTCCCACGCACCGGGTTGAGCGGACGACTCAGAACGTTGCGGGGGAAGATCTGGAGGGGGTGCGCTCATGTTTCGGGCTCGGAGAATGAAAAACGGGACGGGTCGCCAGAATACCAGCGCTTCATTGAGGCGCAGGCGCACTTGCACGCACGTCTTGCGCCAACATGCCGGACGGGTCTCGGCACGCCGGTTTGCGATTCGACAAGGATCAAGTTTGAGTTTTGTGTGACACTTTCCCACGTCTCAACATATCGGCCTTTCCTGGCCGTTCCATTTCCCTCAGTCCTCCTCGCGCGAGATCCCCTATGGCCCTTCGTCCCACCCTCATCGCCACCCTGCTTGCTCTGGGGGGTGTTTGCACCGCACAAGCCGAACCCGCACTCACGGTCGGCAACACGCTGTCCTTTTTCCAGGGCAAATTCGGCACCAACAACAACATCAACATCCGCTACGACGCCACCGACATTCAATACGGCGACAGCAACTGGCGCGTCAAACTCACGGTGCCCTACGTCTCTGAAAGCGGCCTGCCCGTCGGTTCCACCATCGTCGGCAACACGGTTGTGGGCGGCTCCGGTTCCACGCAAACCCGTTCCGCCAGCGGTCTGGGCGACGTGTGGCTGGCTGGGCATTACAAGATTTTCCAGGGCGGCGGTCTCACGCCCTCCATCACGCCCTACGCCAAAGTCAAATTCGGCACCGCTTCGTCCGACAACGGTCTGGGCACGGGCAAGAACGACTACGAGCTTGGGGTGGGCCTGCAGCAGATCGTGGGCAAAAGCTGGTTTCCGTTTGCCAATCTGGGCTACCGTTTCGTGGGCAATCCGGCCGGACAGAATCTGCGCAACATCGCCATCTATCAGTTTGGCGCCAGCTATGCGGCCAGCCAGCAGCATATTTTCACCTTGATGTATGCCGGTCAGCAGTCGATGGTGGCCGGGGCGTCCGCCCCCTCAGATCTGATTGCGGCGTGGAATTACAACCTCACCCCAAATGGCAGCGGGTTCCAGGTTTATCTGGACAAGGGCCTGAGCAACGGAAGCGCCAATTTTGGCGTCGGCATAGGCGGCCAGATCGTGTTCTGACCTCCGTTCTCACCTCGCCCTCTGATAAAAAAGGCCAGCGCAAGCTGGCCTTTTTCATGGACGCGGCACAGCGGGAATCTGCAGTCCGCTGGGCAAGGCGGGCGTCGTCACGCTGGGTGGGTTCACAACCGGCGGGGCCACTGTCGGCGGCACGACGACGGGCACTTGCGGCGGTGCGACCACGGGGGGCGCCACGGAGGGCATGTTGACGGCGGGCATTTGCGGCACCTGCGGCACGGCGGGCGCCGCGGGAATCGAGGGTGCGGTCAACCCCGGCTGGATCACCGTAGGCACCGTCGGCGCAACGAAGGCCGGGCTCGACAGGTTCAGCCCCGCACCGTTCGATATGAACTGGGGTGTCGCGCCGGTCACCGAGCCCTTATCACCCGCTTTTGCAGGAGGCGTCTGCCCACCCGCCAGGGGCGGCAGCGCAAATTGCAGCGCGTTCACGTTCGGGATCACGCGCTCGACCGCCACCGTCTGCGCTGCTGTCAAGGTGCCGGCGATGAACACCGGCGCGGCCTGCGACCGGGCGGCGGACTGCAGTTGCGCCTGCAGCAGCGCGTCGGCGCCCCTGACCTGTAAGCCTTGCAATTCCCAGTCTGGCCTGCCCTGCGACCCGGCCTGCAAAAAGCCCACCATCGCCACACGCGTGCCGATGGGTGCTGCCAAGGGCGCTATCGCCTGAAGAGAATCAATCACATTTCCCTGGCTCTGCTGACTGCCGCGCGCCACGACCTCGGCGCCGACCGCCAGCCCGGTTTGCGCCGCCCCGCTGCGCACAGACAGCCAGACGCCATTGATCTTGACCCGCTGCAGTTGAGCGCTGGTCGCCTCGATTTTGCCGCGCAGCAAGAACGGCGAACCGTGTCCCGCGGGCGGAACCGAGAGCTGAGTCAGCCGCATCGCCTGCCAATGCCCCGCGCCTTGATCGAGCGCGCTAATGCGCACCTCGTCGCCCACCTTCAGGCGTGATAGCGGCAAAGGCTGATCTTCAGCGGTGCGCAACAAAGTGCCGGGCAGGATTTGCACGGTCTGGCCCAGCACCACCAGTTGCCCCTGAGATTGATCGATCTGCGACACGCGACCGATCACCGCATGGCTGATGTCCACCGCCAGCGCATCCAGCCGCCCGCCCTGCTCTACAGCATGGACGCGCACCAGATCGCCCAAATGCAGGCTTTTCTCGGACGCGGGCTGACCATCCGCGCGATAGCGTGTCTGCGCGGGCAGTTCATATTCGCCGCCGTTGACGAAAATGCTGCCGAAACGCTGAACCGGGCCGATGGCCACGATTCCCGTCCCGCCGATTCCACCAGGGCTGATGCCGGTGCCGCCGATGCCGCCGGGGTCGATACCCGTACCGCCGATCCCGCCTGGCGTGGCCGCAATCGAGCCCACCAGACCCAGCATCAACCCTAAGCAGGCCACGCCCACGAAGCGCAGCCCCGGGAGCCAGGCACGAACGACGGCTTTCAACGTGGCTTTCACGGCTGCTCCCCGGCTGAGTTCGAAGCGGGCATATCGTCTTCGTAGTAATAGACACCGAGGCGCAGGCGCTTCTTGCTGGTTTGCGGCGCACCGAGATCGTCAGCTTGCGCGGATTGAGCCGTCTTTTCCGCACGCACGATGCGCTGGTAGGCCTCCTGCAAAACCTGTTCACCGAGCTGACGCAGATCGTCGCGCACCTCGCCCGGCACGATGGGCGGCAGATCGTCGAAATAGACCGATTGCTCCAGATAAGTCGGCGTGCGACCTTCCAGGTTGTGAACCGTGGCCCGCAGATGGTCGCCGATATGCGCCCCCATGAAAGCCAGCCTGTCCTCGGGCAGATCGGAGACGTAGCCGCCGCGCGCCAGCCTCACCATGTCATCCTGCTGCTCCACCACGCCAGCGCGCAGCAGTTCATCCAGCACGGTACGCGGCCGCATGTCGGCCTTCACCAGCCGCACCAGATTTTCAAAACTGGCCGCGGCGCCCGCAGCGCGCAGCGGCAGGGCAAGCGGTTCACCTTGCGGGTCGCGATACGCCTCGCAAGCCACCCAGGCCGCCACCACCTGCGCCGACATATTGGCGCCATGCCGCAGGGCAATCTCACCCGATCCGCTCTGCAATTCTTCTCGCAGACGCCGGACTTCCTTGCGGTGGATGCCGCTGAGCAGACTCACACGGCTATCGGTCGGTACGGGTTTGCCGTCGCGCTGATCGAGCGCGATGACTTCGCCCACATAGACAAATTTGAGCAACTCGGCCAGAGCGCCATAGGTCCAGCCCTGCGTAATGAGATAGCGCACGAAGGGCCGCAAGATGGACAGGGCGGCAGATTTGAGAGCGGCGGACATGGTGAAAGGATAAACGGAGCGATTCGGCTTGACGTGGGAAATTTTGCCACTATTATAAACACAAGCGCTTCAGTGGGAATATTTACCACACGGCGTGAATCATCCTTCCTTCTTTCAGGAGAACATCATGTCCAAGACCCGTACCCTCGCCGTTCTGTCCGCCGCTGTTGCAGCCACTTCGCTCTCCATCGGTCTCGCTTATGCCCAAACCGCCGTGAATGCCGTTCAGGACGGTCAACTCTCGGCGACGACCTCGACGCGCACGGCCGATCAACAGGCCAAGCCCGCCACTCGCACCGAGACCGCCACTTCGGCAAACACCCGTGCTGAAACCCGCACCACGACCCAGAGCCACACCCGCACATCAAGCGGCGAATCGGTGCGTCATACATCCGGCCAAACCGGGGCGCAAACTCGCACCGAAGCGCAGCATCGCACTACGGTGCAAACACGTTCCGCCACGCAAGGTCAGCCGGGCGCCGCCGGAGCAGCCGCCCCCACGCTGCGCACAGGGGACGCGGGCGTTGGCCAAGGGCTAGGCGCGCGCGCAGGGGCGCAAGTCACCACGCAGGTACCCTCGGTGCAAACTCCTTCAGTGCAAACCCCCAATACGCCTGCCGTTGCCTCGCCTGCGGTCACCATTCCCGTGATCAATAGCCCAGCGGTCAATGTGCCTTCGGTCAACACGCCGTCGATCAACGTGCCCGCGGTGACAACGCCGCAAATCAACATCCCCGCGGTGGCAACGCCCTCGGTCAACGTGCCGGTAGTGACAACTCCGAGTGTGAATGTTCCGGTGGTGCAGACTCCCACGGTCAATGTGCCGGTAGTGAATTCCCCGGCCATCAACATCCCGAACTTGATGCGTCCGCAGATGTAAGACGCGGCGGCAGTCAGCGAGTGGCTGACTGCCGCGCTTACCCGTGCTGGGCGAGAAATTCCTGCAGTTCCGCGACGGAATGCACCAGCCCAGCGGGGGACAGCGACTCCAGACGCGCCACATCGTGCGCGCCGTAGCTCACGCCGATGGCATCGCATTCGGCGTTGAGCGCCATTTGCAGATCGTGCGTGGTGTCGCCCACCATCACGGTGCGCTGCGGCGGGCTGGCAAGTTCGGCCATGATTTCGTGCAGCATCGCCGGGTGCGGCTTGGAAAAGGTTTCATCAGCGGTGCGGGTGGCGTCGAACAAGCCGCGCAGTTCGGGCCGGTCCATCGCCCGCGTCAGACCGATGCGAGACTTTCCGGTCGCCACCGCAAGGTTGTAGCCGGCCGATTTGAGTTCATGCAGCAAATCCAGCACCCCGTCGAACAGCACCAGTTCGCCATCGAGCGCGAAGTAATGTTTGCGGTAGGCCGCAGCCAGTTTGGGATAGTCGGCATGCGGCAACTCGGGTGCGGCGTGCCGCAGGGCATCCTCCAGCCCGAGGCCGATGACATACGACGCCGCCTCGCGACTGGGAACCGTCAGCCCCAGATCCTTGCAAGCCTGCTGGATCGCCCCGGTGATGGCCGCGGTGGAATCCATCAGTGTGCCGTCCCAGTCGAACACAATCAGGTCATAGTTCTGTCGGTGCATGGTGCGGGCAAGGGTTCAGGAAGTCAGGACTGCGCGAATTGTGCCCGCAAATGATGAAGCCACTGCGCGCAGTTTTCGGGCAAGGGCGCGCGCAGTTCCAGCCGCTCGCCGCTCGCCGGGTGCGCAATCGCCAGCGACTCGGCGTGCAAAAACATGCGCCGGAAGGGCGGCACGCCCGCCTGCCCCCGCGCCAGCAGGGCGTTGAGGCTGTCATCCCCATATTTATCGTCGCCGACGATGGGATGGCCGCAGTGCGCCAGATGCACCCGGATCTGATGGGTGCGTCCCGTCAGCAACCGCGCCTGCATCAGGCTCAAGCCGCCCCAAGGCCCCAGGCCCGGCAGCGCAAATTGCTCTTGGGAACGAAACTGAGTACGCGACTCTTGCCCCTGCTGCGCGTCCACCCGCACGCGCCGTTCACCGTTGGCGAGCAGGTATTTATGCAGCGGTGCCTCGATCATCACCGCCCCACGCGTCCAGAGTCCGGCAACCAGCGCGAGATAGCGTTTGTCGGCGTGACGTTCGCGCAGTGCCGCGTGCAGCGTGGTCAACGCGCTGCGCTTCTTGGCGATAAGCAGCAGACCCGAGGTGTCGCGGTCGAGCCGGTGCACCAGTTCGAGAAACTTCGCCGTGGGCCGCGCCGCGCGCAAAGCCTCGATCACGCCGAAACTCACCCCCGATCCGCCATGCACCGCCACGCCTTCGGGTTTGTTGATCGCCAGCAGAAAATCATCTTCAAACACCACGGGAAATTGCAGCGCAGGCGCCGCGCGCGGCGCGTCGGGCTGCGCCACCCGCACCGGCGGAATCCGCACCTGATCGCTCGACTGCAGTTTCTGATCTGCGCTGGCCCGACCGCCATTGACCCGCACTTCGCCCGATCGCACGATGCGATGAATATGGCTGCGCGGCACGCCCTTGAGGTGGCGCGCCAGAAAGTTATCCAGCCGCTGCCCCTCGCCCGCATCGCCGACCTGAAGGAGCCGAACCTGGGGAGATGGCGCGGTGTGCATATAATCGAGCGTGAAGTTGTGAAGTTGGAAGACCGAATTTTGGCAATATTTCCGCGAAGTTGCGTGCAGTTTTACATGATGCCGCTGCGCGACGTGCCAAAAGCGGAGAGACTGCCTCCTGACAGGTTTTCGTGCGGGTACTGCATGCGACCGGGTTGCTGATATCACCCGATACGAGTGCATGCGAAACCGGCGAATCTGCCGTGACAGGAAAGGCATTCTAGGTTCAGCTTCACACTGCTCGTTTTGCCACACCACCGTTTCCGGTCGGGGCAGATCGGACAGACTTCACCGAAATGAGCGTTGACCCAAAGCCCGAGTGATGCCGTCGCGCAAATGCGTTTGACGCCAGCGACGACCGCCCGGCTTTGCCATCCTGGATCTGAAACCTTGAATCGACTCTTCGCCCTCGACCGCCCCTCAGCGCTGATTCTGCGCTGCGTGCTTTTGTTGTTGGCGAAATCTGCTTGTGCTCACCTGCCGCGAACCCTCTGCTCCCCCGCTGTTGCGCCTGATCGCTGCAACAGCCTGCGCATCGCCACGCCTGGGCCAAACGCCCGGCATCGCGAAGACCACGCGCTCCGAGGCAGACCGATTGGTGGAGGTTTTTGCATGAGTCCTGTCTGATTCTGCCCGCCGGGCGTGCCGCACATCAGCGGCGAACCCGGCCTGGTTTTAGCTCCGGAGATCAACGCATGGGGGCGCCCTGGCGCCCGCTTTGTATCGGCCGCATGAAGCGGCCAGGAGCTTGAAATGAAACGCATGTTGTTCAATGCCACGCAGTCGGAAGAATTGCGCGTGGCCATCGTCGATGGACAGAAACTTCTCGACATCGATATCGAACAGGCCGGGCGCGAGCAGCGCAAGGGCAATATCTACAAGGCCGTCGTCACCCGCGTCGAGCCCTCGCTCGAAGCCTGTTTCGTCGATTACGGCGAAGAGCGCCACGGTTTTTTGCCGTTCAAGGAAATTTCGCGCCAGTACTTCAAGGAAGGCGTGTCTCCGTCGCAGGCGCGCATTCAGGACGTGATCACCGAAGGCCAGCAACTGCTGGTGCAGGTGGAAAAAGAAGAGCGCGGCAACAAGGGCGCGGCGCTGACCACCATCATCTCGCTGGCCGGGCGCTATCTGGTACTCATGCCCAACAATCCGCGCGGCGGCGGCGTGAGCCGTCGCATCGAGGGTGAAGACCGCCAGGAACTGCGCGAGACGATGGACCAGCTCCAGCATCCCGAAGGCATGAGCCTGATCGCCCGCACCGCGGGCATCGGCCGCAGCGCGGAAGAGTTGCAATGGGACTTGAATTACCTGCTCAAGCTCTGGAGCGCCGTGCGCGACGCTTCTGAGACCCAAAAGGGCGCCTTCCTGATCTATCAGGAATCTTCGCTGGTCATCCGCGCCATCCGCGACTACTTCACCAGTGACATCGGCGAAATTCTGATCGACACCGAAGACGTGTTCGAGCAGGCACGGCAGTTCATGCTGCACGTCATGCCCGACACGGTCGAGCGCGTCAAACGCTACCGCGACGACCTGCCGCTGTTCTCGCGCTTTCAGATCGAGCAGCAGATCGAAACCGCCTATTCGCGCACGGTCAACCTGCCGGCCGGCGGCGCCATCGTCATCGACCACACCGAAGCGCTGGTCGCGGTGGACGTCAACTCCGCACGCTCTACGCGCGGCAATGCCATCGAAGACACCGCTCTGCGCACGAACCTTGAAGCCGCCGACGAAGTCGCCCGCCAGATGCGGCTGCGCGACCTTGGCGGCCTGATCGTGGTCGACTTCATCGACATGGAAGAGCCGCGCAACCAGCGCGCCGTCGAAGACCGCCTGCGCGACGCCATGCGCCAAGACCGCGCCCGCGTGCAGGTGAGCAAGATTTCCAAGTTCGGCCTGCTCGAACTCTCGCGCCAACGCCTGCGCCCGGCCCTGTCGGAAGGCGCTTACGTGACCTGCCCGCGCTGCAATGGCACGGGGCATATCCGCGACACCGAATCGAGCGCCCTGCAAATCCTGCGCATCATCCAGGAAGAGGCCATGAAGGAAGGCACGGCCGCCGTGCACGTGCAAGTGCCGGTGGAAGTCGCCTCCTTCCTGCTCAACGAAAAGCGCGCCGAGATCACCAAAATTGAGTTGCGCCAGCGTCTGTCGGTGCTGCTGATCCCCAACAAGCACCTCGACACGCCCAACTACAAGCTCGAACGCCTCAAGCACGACGATCCGCGCCTGGACAACCTGCCCACCAGCTACAAAATGGCTGACGAGGCCGAAGAAGACACCGCCATCACCCGCCGCGAAAAAGAACAGCGCCCGCGTCAGGAAGCGCTGGTGCGCGGCATCACCCCGGAAGGCCCGGCCCCGGTCATGCCCGCCCCGGCTGCCGACAAGGCTCCCGCCCCCGCACCGGCCCCGGCGGTTGCAACCCCCGCCGCCGCGCCTGCTGCTGCCGCAACGGCTGGCGGCGGTTTGTTTGGCTGGGTCAAGCGTCTGTTCTCCGCCGAACCACAACCCTCCGCTGCCGTGCAAGAGCCGCCGGTTGCCGCGCAGCCTGCCACCCCGGCCTTGACCAAGGCGGATGGGCAAGGCGGCCGCGGCGCACGCACGGCTTCCGGCCAAAACGGCAACCGCCGTCGCGGCGGCCGTGACCGCCAGCGCGAAGGCCAGGGCGAAAACCGGCAGCGCGGCAATCCGGCCGCTGGCGCCCAACCCGCCGATGCCGCCGAAGCCGCAGCAGGAGAAACCACCAACCCCCGCAACCGGCCGCCCCGTGGTCAACAGGGCCAGGCCGAACGCAGCGAGCGCCCCAAGCGCGAGCGCAACCCAGAAGAGGCCGCGGCCCGCAAGGAGCGCGCGCAAGCCGCACCTGAGCAAACCCGCGCACCCGGCGAAGAATCGGCCACGGACACGGCCGAACGTTCATCCGGAAGCGGGCGTGGCGGCAATCGCCGCCCGCGTCGTGAGCCCGTTGAAGCAGCGCCCGAAGCCGAACTGATCGATGCTCAGGCGCTTGAAACCCAAGCCGAGGACGATACCGAGGCCACCCCAGCTCTGACCGTCGGAGCGGGCGACGAAGCGCAGACCGAGCGCAAATCGCGCAATCGCCGCGGTCGTGGCCGCCGTGGTGGACGCCGCGAAGGCGCCGCCGCTGACGAAAACGGCAATCTGAGCGCCGAAGCGAACGAAGCCGTTGCCGTTGCCGATGCCGATGCGGACGAAACAGCTGGCTTTGGGCGCCGTCGAAGCCCCCGCCGCGCCCGCGCTGGAAGATCAGACGCCGCTGATCCTCAGGATCGACGCCCCGGCCGACCTTGCCGTGGAGGCTGCTCGGCCTGCCCCTCAGCCCGTTGCCCGGCCTTCCGAAGAAGCGCCGCTCGCCACGACCGAAGCTGCGCCCGCCGCAGCAGAGTCGTCCTCCCTGATCGTCAAAGCGGTTGAAAAAGCCACTGTGGCAACGACGCCCGCAGCCGAGCCCGCACCCGCTCAGGCCGCCGCCTATGCCCTGCCGGTCGATGCTCTGCAGGCAACTGCAATGGGTGCAGTCCAATGCCGACGCCATCCGCCGCGTGCAGGAAGAACTGGCCGCGCAACCCGCGCCCATTCATGTGCCGCGCGAACGCAAGCCCGCGCCCAAGCAGCTCGACGATGGCCCGCTGATTCTGGTGGAAACCGCTCGCCCGCTGCCTACGCTGCAATTGCCGGAAAACAATCCGCCGGCGCATTGATCGGCGGGATCGGTCGGCGAAATTGGTCGGCTTATCGAACCTTGCCTGAACGCAACCCCAGCAACACCTCGGGGTAGCGCAGGCGGGCGCGGAGTTCGGCTTTCATGCGCGTGTTGTCCAGTCTTCTCGACTCGCGCATGAAACTGAGCATCATCGGGCTCAGGCCCGATGCCTGTGCTTGGTCACGGGCCACGCGCTGCGGCCGAGGCAGACCATAGAGATCGGCGGCGAGATCGAAGTAGTCTCCCATGCGCAGCGCGCTGTCGTCGCAGACGTTATAGACCCGCCCCGGCGCGGCGCGCTCGAGCGCCAGCAAACACAGCCGCGCCAGATCGTCGGCGTGAATGTGGTTGGTGTAAACATCATCAGCGGGCGTCAGCACCGGCAATCCGCGCTCCAGTCGGCCCTTGGGCGAACGTGACCCACCGTCGTAAATGCCGGGAATGCGCAGCAAGCCCACGCGCCAGCGATGCTGCACACCGGCACGGCGCCAGAGGCGCTCGGCATCGCAGCGGCGTTGCGCGCGTTCGGTTTGCGGTAGGCACGGGCGCGTCTCGGGCGCGAGTTCGCCCTGGCAATCGCCGTACACCCCCGAGGTGCTGGCATAGACCACGCGCAAGGTATCTTTCCCGGGGCCAGATAACATGCCCGACTGTTTCAGTCTGGAAATCAGGTGGCGACTGCGCTGATCGCGCGGGCCGGACGTATCGCCCGGCGGGGCCAGCATCAGCACCCGTTGGGGCGCAAGCTGGGCCAGCCGCCACAGGGTTTGCGGCTGATCGAGATTGCCGACGAGGGGCACGATGCCTGCGGAGCGCAAGCTCTCCAGCCGCTGGGGCGAGGAAGTCAGCGCCAGCAGCCGGTAGCGCCCGCGCGCCAAGGCCGCCACCCGCATGCCGATGTCGCCACAGCCCACGATGAGCAGCCGGGGTCGGCCGCGTCCAGATTGATCGTTCACAGTTCACACCTAATCATTGTTCACATGAGTCATCAAGTCACCGTTCAGCCCAGCGGCCACCAATACGCCGCCGAGGCCGAAGAAACCCTGCTCGCAGCCGCCATCCGTCAATCGGTCGGCCTGCCCTACGGCTGCCAGGACGGCGCCTGCGGCTCTTGCAAATGCAAGCTGCTCCAGGGCGAGATCGAGCTGGGCGTTCACCAGCTCAAGGCGCTGAGCGAGGCCGAACGGGCGCAGGGCTTCATTCTCGCCTGCCGCGCCAAGGCGCTCACCGATGTGGTGATCGAAAGCCACGAAGTGGTTGGCGTGGGCGAATTTCCGGTGAAAAAAATGCCCGCGCGAGTCAGCAGCATCGAGCATCTCGCCCCCGATGTAGTTCGGGTCATGTTGCAACTGCCTGCGGCGGATCCGCTCCGCTATCGCGCCGGACAGTACATCCAGTTTCTGCTGCGTGATGGCGCACGGCGCAGCTATTCCATGGCCAGCGCGCCCAGCGAATCCCCGCAGGTCGAACTGCATCTGCGGCACATGCCGGGCGGCAAGTTCACCGATCATGTGTTCACCGCGATGAAGGAGAAAGAGATCCAGCGCATCGAAGGCCCGTTCGGCAGTTTTTTCCTGCGCGACGATCCCGAAAACAAACCCTTGATCTTCTTGGCTTCCGGCACAGGTTTCGCACCGATCAAGGCCATACTGGAACAGATGCGCACCAACGCTGACCCGCGCGAAGTCACGCTGTATTGGGGCGGGCGCAAGCAGCAAGACCTCTACCTGCACGACTGGGCGGTACAGCAATGCGCCGCCATGCCGCATCTGCGCTTCATTCCTGTGCTCTCCGA